>NZ_RAWR01000207.1:0-18766 GCF_003986945.1 Corallococcus sp. AB018
AACCCGCCTCCGGCCACCGAGGCCATCGACTCGGAGCTGGAAGGGCAGCGGCGCGAAGCCACCCTGACTCCGCCTCCGTCCACGGAACCGGCCGCCCCCGCCGCGACGCCCGCGGCGGACCCCGCCACGGCGCCTGCCGTCGCGGACACGGCGAAGGCCATGGGCACGCTCCAGGTGCGGGCCAACCCCTACGCCACCGTCTTCCTGGGCACGAAGCGGCTCGGGGACGTGCAGGGCCGCGCGAGCTACAAGGTGCCGGCCGGCACCTACAGCCTGACCTTCGCGCACCCGACCAGCACGAAGACGTTCACCGTCATCGTCCCCGCCAACGGCTCCGTGATTCAGGAGTTCCGCGCGTCTCGCGGACGCTGAGCCGAGCTGGGCTGAAGCCCGCCTCCCGTCCCTCCATCCCCTGAAGCCCCTGATAGCCGGCGCGCAGCGTCGGCCGGACGACGTCCGCCCGCACGCCTGCTCGTCTTCCTTGACGAATGACGCGCGAATCTGGCACCTATGGCGTCCATTCAGTAGCCTCTATTCAATGGAATCGATGGACCTGCTCGCGCCCGATGAACTCGAGCGCATCGAGCGCGAAAACGCGGGAGGCTTGCCCGCGAACGCGATCCTGGAAATCTTCCGGCCCCGGGGCGTGAGGCTCTCGGAGGCGACGTTCCGGAAGTACGTCCAGGCCGGTCTGCTCCCCCGCAGCCGCCGTGTGGGCCGCAAGGGGAAGCACCAGGGAAGCCTGGGCCTCTACCCGGTGGAAGCGGTGCGGCGCATCAACGTCATCAAGAAGATGATGGCCGAAGGACACACCCTGGAGGACATCCGTCGCTCCTTCGTGTTCCACCGAAACCACATCGACCAGCTCCAGCGGGACTTGTCGGAAGTGCTGGACGGGTTCCAGGAGGAGCTGGGAGGACGGCCTCTGGGAGGAGAACGCAGGAGGTCACTCGAAGCCCAGTTGGCAACGCTCAGGCAACGGGCGCAGGATCTGGTCCGGGATGTCGCCCGGTTGGGCAGCGCCGTCACGGCGCGCGAAGACGAAACGCTCCGGCCGCAATAGGATGCCCCCCCGGGTCCTGTTGAACCGGATAGACTCCACGCATCTGGAGGACGAAACATGTCGGAAGTGAAGCAGCTGCAGGAGGGCGAGGGGGGGAATGAGGAGGAGCAGCCCGCGGAACGCCGGCGCTCCAAGACGATGTCGCGCAAGGAGATGGCGCGCGACCTGCGCCGGCGCAGGCTCGCCGGTCAGCTGGACCCGGAAGAGGCGGAGACCCTCAAGCTCGTGGACGAGCAGCGGCCGCGCACCCGCGCGGACTGCATCAACGGCCCGCGCCCGTGCCTCTTCGTGTCCTGCAAGCACAACCTCTACCTGGACGTGAACCCGGAGACGGGCTCCATCAAGCTCAACTTCCCGGACAAGGAAATCACGGAGTTGGAGCACACCTGCGCCCTGGACGTGGCGGAGAAGGGCGGCATCACGCTGGAGGAGGTGGGGGAAATCATGAACCTCACCCGCGAGCGCATCCGTCAGGTGGAGACGCGCGGCCTGATGAAGCTGCGTGAGGCCACGGAGGCCGAGCCTCCCGTGTCCGCCCGCAAGCCTTGAGGGCAGGGCACTGTTTCGCGCCGGGCCTGGGGTGACGTGTTGCGTTGACACCCCAGGGGGTGGTTGCTAGGACCCGCGCCACCCCCCCACCCATTGCGAGGCGCACACGTGCTGGCTCTCCTGAGCGTTTCCGACAAGCGCGGTCTGGTCCCCTTCGCCCAGGGCCTGGTGCGGCTGGGCTACCGGCTGCTCTCCACGGGCGGCACCCTGGAGGCCCTGAAGGCCGCCAGCATCCCCGCCACCCAGGTGTCCGAGCACACGAAGAGCCCCGAAATCCTCGGCGGCCGCGTGAAGACGCTCCACCCCCGCATCCACGGCGGCATCCTCGGCCGGCCCGACCTGGACAGCGACAAGGCGGAGATGGCGGCGAACAACATCGAGCCCATCTCGCTGGTGGTGGTGAACCTCTACCCGTTCCGCCAGACGGTGGCGTCCGGCGCGGGCGAGGACGACGTCATCGAGAACATCGACATTGGCGGGCCGGCGATGGTCCGCGCGTCCGCGAAGAACTTCCAGCACGTGGCCATCGTGGTGGACCCGGACGACTACGCGCCGGTGCTCGCGGAGATTGAGGGCCAGAAGTCGGTGGGCCTGGAGACGCGGCGCCGGCTGATGCGCAAGGCGTTCGCGCACACGGCGGCCTACGACGCGTCCATCTCCGGGTGGCTGTCCGGCGAGGCCCAGGAGCCCTTCCCCGAAGAGCTGTCGCTCGCGTTCCGCAAGGTGCAGGGCCTGCGCTACGGGGAGAACCCGCACCAGCGCGGCGCCTTCTACAAGGAATACGCCGCCCCGAAGGAGCCGTCCGTCGCCTTCGCCAAGGTGCTCCAGGGCAAGGAGCTCTCGTACAACAACATCCTGGACCTGGACGCGGCCCTGGGGCTCGTCCTGGAGTTCCCGGAGAAGCCCTGCGCGGTGGTCATCAAGCACAACACCCCGTGCGGCGTGGCGGTGGACGACGCGCTGGAGAAGGCCTACCGCACCGCCCGCGCGGTGGACGAGGTGAGCGCCTTCGGCGGCATCGTCGCCTTCAACCGGGAGGTGGACGAGGCCACGGCGAAGGCCATGGCAGAGACGTTCCTGGAGGCGGTCATCGCGCCGTCGTACTCGGCGGTGGCGCTCCAGGTGCTGGCGGGGAAGAAGAACCTGCGCCTCCTGGAGGCGGGCCCCGCGCTGGCGTCCGCCACGGCGGCGCCCCGGCCCCAGGTGGACGCGCGCAGCGTGTCCGGGGGAATGCTGCTCATGGACCGGGACGCGGTGGAGCCGCCCCTGGAGTGGAAGGTGGTGTCCAAGCGCGCCCCCACGCCGGAGGAGGAGCGGGCCCTTCGCTTCGCCTGGAAGGTGTGCAAGCACGTGAAGAGCAACGCCATCGTCTTCGCGGCCCCGGCGCAGCTGCTGGCCCAGGGTGGCGGGCAGACGAACCGGGTGGACTCCGTGCGCATCGCCATGACGCGGGGTGGCGAGGCCCTCAAGGGGAGCGCCGTGGCCTCGGATGCCTTCTTCCCCTTCCGGGACGGGCTGGACGAGGCGGCCCGGGCAGGGGCGACGGCGGTCATCCAACCGGGCGGGTCTGTCCGGGACGCGGAGGTGATTGCCGCCGCGGACGAACATGGGATGGCCATGGTGGTGACGGGAGTGCGACACTTCCGCCACTAACTTCATGCGCATCGTCTGCCAGAAATGCGCGGCGGCCTACGCGATCGACGATCGGTTGATCACGACCAAGGGCGTCCGCGCGCAGTGTCCCCGCTGCCGTCACCTCCAGCTCGTGAAGCGGGAGGCCTCGGCCGCGTCCGTGACGGCTCCCCCTGAAGGGGCCGTGCCTCCCGCCGCCGAGCCGAATCCGCCCGCGGCCGCACCGGCGCCTCCAGTCGCCCGCGAGCCCCGGAGCAATCCGGCCGCCGCGCCCGTCGCCGCGAAGCCACGGGAAGCACCGAAGGCGGCTCCGAAGTCGGACCTCTTCGGGGACTTCGGCGAGATGCCGGAGCTGGGGCCGCCGGGGAGCGTGGACCCGTTCGCGGACCTGGGGCCGCCCGCGTCGCAGGCCTCCGGGGGCCTTCCCTCGGACCCGTTCGCGAACCTGGGCCCGTCCTCGCCCAGGCCGGCGCCCGCCGCGAAGCCCGGCCCTCCGGTGCCCGACGCGCCCGGGGTGGCGGCTCCCGCGCCGACAGCGGCGCCATCCACCTCTCCGGAAGACCCGCTGCTCGACTTCCTCGGCCCGGCGCCCGGAGGCCTGGAGCCCGAAGCCCCGCTGGCGCCCACGCCCGGGCGGGCCTCCTCGCCACCCGCCGGGGCGGTGTCCCTGGGCCGCATGTCCGCCCGCGCGCCCGCTCCTGTGGTCCCGAAGAAGGAGATGCACACGAATTGCCGCTCGTGCGGCAAGGACCTGACGGACCCCTTCGATCAGGCCCTGGGCACCTGCGAGGCCTGCAAGCAGCGGGAGTCCGCGTTCCCCCGGGAGTCCTCCGTGGTGGTGGCGCCAGAGGCGGCGCCGCCTCCGTCCGACGGCGGCGGTCTGGTGGAACTGCCCATGATGAGCGGCCTGGACGGCACCGCGTCCGAGGACGAACCCCGGTTCGAGGGCGCCACGGCGCTGGCGCCGGACTCGCGCGTGAGCTCGGTGAAGCCCGCGCGCACGTCGCACATCACGGCCGCGCCGGTCCGCAGCGCGCAGCGTGACGGACGCGGTGGCGGCAGCCGTGCGGGAGTCTTCGGCCTGTTGGCGCTGGCGGTCCTGGGGGCCGGCGGCGCGGGCTACTACTTCCTCGTGCACAAGCCCCAGCAGGAGCAGCTGGCCCGGGCCGCGCAGCCCCCCGCTCCGGCCGCGGTGCCTTCGGAGGTGCTGGCCGCGGTGGGCCGGTGGAAGCTCCAGTTCCTGGAGCTGGAGGGCACCAGCGCGGAGCACCTGGCGGCCGGCCAGAAGCAGCTCGAGCTGGACCAGCGCATCGCCTACACGGAAGCCGAGGAGTCCTTCCAGCAGGCGCTGCTGCTCGACCCTCGCAGCACGGACGCCATCGCCGGGTACGTGCAGGCGCTGTCGCTCGGGCGCGGTCCGGGCATGGACGACAACTCCTTCCAGGAGGCGCGCGAGCTCATCCAGGCCGCGACGGGCATGGCCGGAGAGACGCCCGCGCTGCTCGTCGCGCACGCGAACCTGCTGCTGGCGCGCTCGCGTCAGTCCGGCAACCTGGAGGAGGCGGCGCGGCTGGCGACGGAGGTGCTGTCCCAGCCGAAGGCCGCTGACGCCTACAAGGCCGAAGCGCACCTGGTGCTGGGCCGCTCGCAGGTGGCCACGTCGCGTGAGCTGGCGAACCAGGAGTTCGACGCCGCGCGGAAGCTGGCGCCGAACCTCCAGCGCGTGGACTACTACAGCGCGCTCGCGCACGAGCAGGCCGGCCAGTACGGGCTGGCGCTCAAGCAGCTGCGCCAGCGGATGGAGCTGGATCCTCAGGACTGGAACAGCCTGGAGGCCACCGCCCGCATCTACGTGGAGGTCGGGGAGACCGCCCGCGCGCGCAAGCTGTACGAGGACCGGCTGAAGGCGAAGGCGGGCGACGTGCGCGCCACCCTGGCGCTGGCGGTGCTGCGCTACCAGGCGGAGGGCAACGCGCGCGAAGCCGTGCGCGCCCTGAAGGAGCTGACGAAGAACGCGTCCCGCTACGGCCCGCGCGACGCCTCCGAAATCTTCACCCACCTGGCCGCGGCGGAGCGCACCGCGGGCAATGACGGCGCTGCCGGGATCGCGGCCGCGTCGGCCCTGAAGGTGGTGCCGGCGATGCCGGAGGCCCACCTGCAGTTGTTCCTGGTGGCGCTGGCGAAGAAGGACGCGGCCCTGGCCCGCGAGCACCTGAAGGGCTTCCAGGGCCGGTTGCAGGACGCCGCGCTGGAGAAGGTGCTGGAAGGGCGCGTGCACCTGCTGGAAGGCGACGTGGCTGGAGCCCAGGAGCGCTTCCAGCAGGCGGTGCGGCTGGACGACCGCCGCATGGACGCGAAGCTGCTGGAAGGCGTGGCGGCGGCGAGCGCGAAGAAGCGCGACGAGGTCTTCCGCCTGTTCTACCCGGTGCTGGAGGCGCGCGAGTGGGATCCGCTGCGGCTGGCGCCCCGGCCCGCGCTGTCGCGCTTCTGGCTGCGGCCGGGCGACACGCTGGTGGGCGTGGAGAACGTGGTGAAGTCCCTGAGCGACCGTCCGGAGGACGTGCAGCCCCTGCTCTACGAGGCCCTGGTGCGCTTCCATCAGGGGGACCGTCAGACCGCGGAGCGGCTGCTGCACACCGTGGTGGACGTGAACGAGAACAGCGGCGGTGCGCAGGCGTACCGGGCGCTCATCGCGCTGGACACGAAGGGGCCGCAGGCCCGGAACCTGGCGGAGCGCGCGGTGAGGGTCGAGCGCGGGCTGCCGGTGGCGCGCCTGTCGCTGGGGCTCGCGCAGGCCGCGGACAGGGACGTGGCGGGGGCGATGCGCTCGTTGCAGTCCGCCCTGGACGTCGCGCCGAAGATGCTGTCCGCGCAGACGAAGCTGGCGGAGCTGCTGATGACGTCGAAGCCGCAGGAGGCGCGCGCGGTGCTGGAGAAGGTGGTGGGGTTGGATCCCTCCTACTTCCCGGCGAAGACGCTGCTCTTCAAATTGGACGAGCGAGGTTGACGTGAAGGTCCTGTTGCTGGGGTCGGGCGGCCGCGAGCACGCGCTCGCATGGAAGCTGGCCCAGAGTCCTCGTCTCTCACGGCTCCTCGTCGGCCCCGGCAACCCGGGCACGGCGCGGTGGGGCACCAACGTGCCGTTGCAGGCGGACTCGCCGGAGGCGGTGGTGTCGCTGGCGCGCCGCGAGCGCGTGGACCTGGTGGTGGTGGGCCCGGAGGCGCCGCTCGTCGCGGGCGTCGCGGACGCGCTGGCGCAGGTGGACATCCCGTGCTTCGGCCCCGTCGCGGCGGCCGCGCGCATCGAGGGCTCCAAGGCCTTCGCCAAGGAGGTGATGGCGGAGGCGGGCGTGCCCACCGCGGCCTTCCGCGTCTTCACGGACGCGGCGGAGGCGGAGGCATACGCCGTGGCGCAGGGCCGCATCGTGGTGAAGGCGGACGGCCTGGCCGCGGGCAAGGGCGTCATCGTCGCGCCGGACGCGAAGGCCGCGCGTGAAGCGGTGCGCGCCGTGGCCCAGATGGGGCAGGCGGGCCAGCGGATGGTGCTGGAGGAGTTGCTGGAGGGCGAGGAGGTGTCGCTCATGGCCCTGTGCGACGGCGAGCGCTACGTGCTCCTGCCGCTGTCGCAGGACCACAAGCGCGTGGGTGAGGGCGACACGGGGCCCAACACCGGCGGCATGGGCGCGTACTGCCCGGCGCCGTTCCTCACTCCGGCGCAGCTGGCTCAGGTGGGCGAGCAGGTCATCGCGCCCACGCTGGCGGTGCTCAAGAAGCGAGGCACGCCACTGCGCGGGGTGCTGTACGCGGGGCTGATGCTCACGGCGTCCGGCCCGAAGGTGCTGGAGTTCAACGCGCGCTTCGGCGACCCGGAGACGCAGGTCCTGATGATGCAGGTGGACGAGGACCTGCTGCCGCTGATGGAGGCGTGCGCGAAGGGGACGCTGGAGCCCCGGCCGCTGAAGCAGTTCCCGGGCGCGTCGGTGGGCGTGGTGCTGGCGGCGGAGGGCTACCCGGAGGCGCCGAAGAAGGGCCAGCGGATTGAAGGGCTGGACGAGGTGGCGTCGAACGCGCCCGTGTTCCTGGCGGGCGTGGCGAAGCAGGACGGCGCGCTGGTGACGGCGGGTGGCCGGGTGCTGACGGTGTGCGCTCGGGGTGACAGCCTGGCGACGGCGCGAGAGCGGGCCCTGGAGTCGGCGGACGCCGTGCGCTTCGAGGGCAAGCACTTCCGCCGGGACATCGGCGCGCGGGGGCTGCGGGCGCGGTCGTGAAGCTGCTGGCGCGCTACCTGCTCAAGGAGCTGCTCGTCCCCCTGGGTGTGTGGGTGGCGTTCATGTTCCTGCTGCTGTTCGTGATGCAGTTCCTGCGCGGCACGGACGTGCTGTTGGGCTCGGCGGTGACGCTGGTCGACCTGGGCCGGCTCATCGCGTACCTGGCGCCGCACTTCCTGGTGATGGCGCTGCCCATCGCGTTCCTGCTGGCCATCCTGTTGGGCCTGGGGCGGCTGGGCGAGGACCGGGAGCTCACGTCGCTGCAGGCCCTGGGCATCAGCCCGCTCCAGCTGCTGGCGGCGCCGCTGGGCGTGGGCATCGCGCTGAGCGCGTTCATGGTGCTGCTCACGTCCACGGTGGAGCCGTGGGGCCTCACGGGCGTGAAGGACCTGGTGGGCGAGGTCATCCAGAAGAACGTCGCGGGCGACGTGAAGTCCGGCGTCTTCTACGAGGACCTGAGCGACCTGACGTTGTACGCGCAGAAGGTGGCGCCCAAGGGCGGCGGGTGGACGAACGTGCTGTTGCACGACGACCGCGACCCCAGCTCGCCGTTGCTGGTGCTGGCGCACAAGGGCAGCGTGGGCACGTCCGAGCGGGGCGAGGCGCTGCGGATTGAATTGAGGGAAGGCGAGGTGCACCGCGCCAACCGCTCCTCGGTGGACGCGAGCGTCGTCGCGTTCGAGAAGGCGGAGATCAACGTGGGGCTGGGCGGGTCGCTGTCGCGGCGCAACCGGTTCCGCTCGCCGAAGGAGGAGCTGACGCCGGTGGAGCTGCTGGCGGCGGCGAAGGACGCGGAGGAGCGGCGCGAGGATGCGCGCCCCTTCCTGATGGCGCTGCACAGCCGGATGGGCAACGCGGTGGCGCCGGTGGCGTTCGCGCTGCTGGGCACGCCGCTCGCGATTGGCCGCAGGCAGGCGGGCCGCGCGTGGGGCTACCTGCTGACGCTGGGCGGCTATGTCCTCTACTACCTCCTGAGCCGCGCCTTCGAGCAGATGGGGCAGAAGGGCCAGATGCCGGTGTTCGTCGCGGGGCAGCTGGCGAACGTGCTCTTCATGGTGGTGGGGGCGTTCGCGCTGTATCGCGTGACGCGTTCGGGGACGGTGCGATGAAGGGCACCCTCTTCCGGTACGTGGTGGGCGCGTACGTGCGCTACACGCTGGGCATCCTGGCGGGCGTGGTGGCGGTGTTCCTGGTGGTGGACTTCGTGGACCGCGCGAAGGCCTACGGTGGCGAGGGCTGGGTGCTGGATGTGCTCAAGCTCTATGGCTACAAGGCGCTGGTGACGGTGCAGCAGCTGGGGCCGGCGGCGCTGCTGCTCGCGGCGGGCACCACGGTGTCGGCGCTGCGCAAGAAGGGCGAAGTGACGGCGCTGCGCTCGCTCACCTTCGGGCCGGCGGCGCTGTACCTGCCGGTGGGCGTGTGCGCGCTGGTGGCGTGCGTGGGGCTGGTGGCGTTCGACGAGACGGTGGCCGCGAGGGCAGGCCGGCGCGTGGATGAAATCACCACGCAGCGCTTCAACCGCTGGGGCGACTGGCGGATGTATTACACGCCGAAGCAGTGGTTCCGGCGGGGGGACGCCATCTTCTTCCTGCGAGGCGGCAATCCGCAGGAGGGCTTCGAGAACGTCTCCATCTTCACGCTGACGCCGGAGTTCAAGCTGCGCCGCCGAGTGGACGCGGGGCGGATGCGCCCGGTGGAGGGCACGCGCTGGGAGTTGACGGACGTGGTGGAGCGCACGTTCACGGAGGACGGGCGCACGTCCGTGACGCAGCAGCCCACCGCGGAGTACGAGCTGGGCGTGGGCGCGACGACGTTCCGCATCCGGCCGGGCCGTCCGGAGCAGATGCGCCTGGGTGAGTTGGGCGAACAGATTGTCGCGCGAGCGGAGGTGGGGCTCGCGACGAAGGCCTTCCAGCTCGCGTGGCACAACCGCTTCGCGTATCCGCTGGCGGGGCTGCCCGCGGCGTTGCTCGCCGTGGGCCTGGCGCTGCGGACGAACCGGCGCGGGCACCTGACGGCGGCGGTGGTGGAGGGGCTGCTCATCGCCGTGGCGATGTGGGGCCTGATGGTGGTGTCCCGCACGCTGGTGCTCACCGAGCGTCTGGCGCCCGCCGTGGCGGCCTGGATGCCCACGACACTGCTGACCATCGTCGCGGCGGCCCTGTGGTTGCGCCGCGAAGGCTTGTTGAACTTCCCGCGCCGAAGCGTGACGCGGCAGGCGTAGGGGGCCTCACCCGCGAAGCAGCCGGCGCGTGTGGTGGGCGAGTTGTCTCTCCTCATCGCTGGGCAGCACGCAGACCGGACACCGGGAGCCCTTGGCTGTGATGAGCCCCTCGCCCGCCTCGTTCCGCCGCGCATCGAGCTGGATGCCCAGGTGGCCCAGTCTCTCGCACACACCCTCGCGGATCCGCGCGCTGTTCTCCCCGATGCCGCCGGTGAAGACGAGCATGTCCAGCCCGCCGAGCACCGTCGCATAGGCGCCCACCGTCTTCGCGATGCCGCGCGTGAAGACGTCCACCGCCAGTGCCGCCGCCGCGTTGCCCGCCGCCGCGTCGCGCGTCAGGGCCTGCATGTCGCTGGTCCCCTCCGACAGCCCCCGGAGTCCGGCGTCGTGGTTCACCAGCGACTCCAGCGCGTCCGCGTCCATTCCACCCGTGCGCATCAGGAATAGCAGGACGCCGGGATCCAGGTCGCCCGTGCGCGTTCCGCTGGGGATGCCGCCGGTGGGCGTGAAGCCCATGGACGTGTCGACGGAGCGTCCCCACTCGAGCGCCACGAGGCTCGCGCCATTGCCCAGGTGCGCCACCACGGTGCGTTCGTTGATGTGGGGCAGCAGCCTCGCCACGATGGACTCATACGACAGGCCATGGAAGCCGTACCTCTGCACGCCCTGGTCCCTCACGGAGCGGGGCAGGGGGAGCGTCGAGGCGACCTCCGGCAGCGTGGCGTGAAAGGCCGTGTCGAAGCAGACGAACTGCGGCACGCCCGGGTACTGCCGCTCGGTGGCCCGGATGAGCCGCAGCGCCGGAGGGATGTGCAGCGGCGCGAAGTGCGTCGCCTCCTCCAGCGCCTTCATCACCTCCGGCGTCAGGGCCTGGTGCTCGCGCAGGTGGGGACCGCCATGCACCACGCGGTGCCCGATGGCGCGGGGCCGCTCTGCGCCCAGCTCCTCCAGGTGCCGCACGGCCTCGCGGAACGCGTCCTCCTGTGACGGATTCCGCACGTCCACCGCGCGCACCTGCTTCCCCGCGCCGTCCTTCACGACCAGCCGGCCCTGCTCCGCGCCAATGTGGGTCGCGCTGCCCTTGAACCGCACCGCCTCCTGGCCACCCTGCTCATCGTAGAGGCCGAACTTCAGCGACGACGAGCCGCTGTTGATGACCAGCACCGCGCCTGAATCACTCATCGCGCGGTCCATTTCCAGTCGGCCACCTCGGGCATGTCCTCGCCGTGCTCCGACACGTAGAGCTTGTGGCGCTGGCGCACCTCGGAGAAGCGCTGCTCTGCGTCGTCCCGCCGGTGCCGCGCGGCCTTTGAGTGCCGGATGGCATCCAGCGCCAGGGTGAAGCGGTCCATGTCGTTGAGCACCGTCATGTCGAACGGCGTCGTCGTGGTGCCCTCTTCCTTGTACCCGTGCACGTGGATGTTGCCGTGGTTGGCCCGGTTGTACGTGAGCTTGTGCACGAGCGTGGGGTAGCCGTGGAACGCGAACACCACGGGCTTGTCCGTGGTGAACAGGCGGTTGAAGTCCTCTTCGTTGAGCCCGTGAGGATGGACGTGCACGGGCGCGAGCGTGAAGACATCCACCACGTTGATCACGCGCACCTTGAGCTCCGGAGCCCACTCTCGCAGCAGCGTCACCGCGGCCAGCGTCTCCATGGTGGGCACGTCGCCCGCGCAGGCCATCACCACATCCGGATCGCCGTCGTCATTGCCGGCCCAGTCCCACGCGCCAATGCCTGCCGAGCAGTGGCGCACCGCGCTCTCCATGTCCAACCACACCGGCGAGAGCTGCTTCCCCGCGATGATGAGGTTCACGTAGTTCTTCGAGCGCAGGCAGTGGTCCGCCACCGACAAGAGCGTGTTCGCGTCCGGCGGCAGGTAGATGCGCACCGTGTCCGCCTTCTTGTTGGCCACATGGTCGATGAAGCCCGGGTCCTGGTGGGAGAACCCGTTGTGGTCCTGCCGCCACACGTGCGAGCTGAGCAGGTAGTTCAGCGACGCGATGGGCTTGCGCCACGGCAGCTCCCTGGCGCTCTTTATCCACTTGGCGTGCTGGTTGAACATCGAATCGATGATGTGGATGAACGCCTCGTAGCAGGAGAAGAAGCCGTGGCGTCCGGTGAGCAGGTACCCCTCCAGCCAGCCCTGGCAGAGGTGCTCGCTCAGGACCTCCATCACGCGGCCGTCGACGGAGAGGTTCTCGTCCGTGGGCTCCTGCTTCGCGTCCCAGCTCTTGCCGCTGACGGCGTAGACGTCCTGGAGCCGGTTGGACGCGTTCTCGTCCGGGGCGAACATGCGGAAGTTCTTCGCCGCCAGGTTGTGGCGCATCACGTCCCGCAGGTAGCCGCCCAGCACCTTGGTGGCGCTGACCTGCTTGGAACCCGGGACGCCCGGGTCGACCGCGTAGTCGCGAAAGGCCGGCAGCACCAACGGCACCAACAGCTGGCCGCCGTTCGAGTGCACGTTGACGCCCATGCGCAGCCGGCCCTTGGGAGCGATGTCCGCCAACTCCTCGCGGAAGGTGCCATTCGCGTCGAACAGCTCGCGGGGCCGGTAGCCGTGGAGCCACGCTTCCAAAATCTTCAGGTGCTCGGGGTTGTCGCGCACCTCCTCCAGCGGGACCTGGTGGGCGCGCCAGGTGCCCTCCACGGGCTTGCCATCCACGACCTTCGGGCCGGTCCACCCCTTGGGGGTGCGCAGCACGAGCATGGGCCAGCGCGGGCGGGTAGGGTCGTTCTTCTCGCGGGCGTGGCGCTGGATGCGTGTGATTTCGGCGTAGAGGGTGTCCAGCACCTGCGCCATCCGCTGGTGCATGTCCTTGGGGTCGTCGCCCTCCAGGAAGTAGGGCGTGTAGCCGTAGCCCTTGAAGAGGGACTCCAACTCGTCGGCGTCGATGCGGGCAAGCACCGTGGGGTTGGCGATCTTGTACCCGTTGAGGTGCAGGATGGGCAGCACCGCGCCGTCGGTGATGGGGTTGATGAACTTGTTGGAGTGCCAGCTCGCGGCGAGCGCGCCCGTCTCCGCCTCGCCGTCGCCGACGACGCACGGGACGATGAGGTCCGGGTTGTCCAGCACTGCGCCGTACGCGTGGAGCAGCGAGTAGCCCAGCTCGCCGCCTTCGCTGATGGAGCCGGGGACCTCCGGCGCGTCGTGGCTGGGGACGCCGTAGGGCCAGGAGAACTGGCGGAACAGGCGCTTCATGCCGTCGCGGTTGCGCTCGATGTTGGGATACAGCTCCGTGTAGGAGCCTTCGAGGAACGTGTTGGCGATGATGCCGGGCGCGCCGTGGCCGGGGCCAATGAGATACATCATGTTGGCCCGGTGGTTCCGGATGATGCGGTTCAGGTGGACGTAGATGAAGTTGAGGCCGGGCGTGGTGCCGAAGTGCCCGAGCAGCCGGGGCTTGATGTCCTCGCGGGAGAGGGACCGCTCCAGCAGCGGGTTGTCCTTGAGGTAGATCTGCCCGACGGACAGGTAGTTCGCCGCGCGCCAGTAGGCGTCGATCTTTCCAAGCTCCTCATCACTCAGCGGACCCGCCATCTTTCATCTCCCGAGGTGTAGGCCGTGCATCCCCCGGGGAGGGATGGGACTCCATCTGGCCCACGACATGCAATGTCTGTGATGGGAAAAGTCGGGCGCGTCGGTTTCCCGACAGCGGAGGGGCCTTCGCGTGCGCGTCATGTTTACCGCAAGCCCTGACACCGCTGGACCACATTGGCAGCCATCTCCAGGTGTCCCACCGTCCCTTGCTTCGGTCTGACAAGGAGTTGGGCAATGCGTATGCGATTCGGGTGGATCCTTGCAGGTTTGTCGTTCGTGGGCTGTGGTGGAGCGCGGGACATGGAGCCGCCCGTGGCCCAGGAGCAGCAGGTTCAGGCGCAGGCGTGCACACCCGCCATGGCGGCCTTCAAGGTGAAGGACCTCCTCCCGCCGGGTGCGCCGTTGCCTTCGCCATCCCGGCCCATTCCCGATTGGCTGACGAACGTGGCGGGCACGCTGTACTTCACCGTGGATCCCTACCAGGGGACGGCTGGGCTGTGGCGCAGTGACGGCACCGGGGTGGGCACCGTTCCGGTGAAGGAGTTCCCCTTCGCGGGCTTGAACTACCGGGACTTCTCGTCGCTCACGGCCGTGGGCTCGCGGGTCTTCTTCAAGATGAGTGACCCGGCCACGGGCTTCGAGTTGTGGGTGAGCGACGGGACGGCGGCGGGAACGAGGCTCGTGAAGGACATCGTACCGGGCAGCGCGAACTCCATTCTCTCGAACCTCACCGACCTGGGGGGCGTGCTGACCTTCTTCCGCAGGGAGGAGAGCGCGGTGGAGCTGTGGCGGTCGGACGGGACGGAGGCGGGGACGTACCGGGTGGTGGACTTCGGCTCGGGGGCGTCCCTGTCCAGCTCCACGGTACGGACGAATGACGCGCTGTTGTTCTTCCTCCAGGACGCGACCCACGGCACGCGCCTGTGGCGGACGGACGGCACGGCGGCGGGCACCCGGCTCGTCAAGCGCGTGGACGCGGGGGCCCCCTTCGTGACGGCGACGCGCCGGCTCGCGAACGGCAACGGGTTGTTCACGCTGGACGACTCCGCCGGGACGGAGGTGTGGCGGACGGATGGAACGGCGGCGGGCACGGTGCGCCTGGACACCTTCGGCAAGCAGGCGCGGCTGCTGGGGGCGCTGGGCTCCTACGTCTACCTGTCCACGCTCGCCGACGATGGCGAGCGGTTGAAGCTGAACCGCCTGTCGCTCTCCGGAGGCGGGAAGACCCTGGTGACGACGCTGCCCAATCCCTATCCTGGCCAGCAGGACAACACGCCCTACGTGCAGGACTCGCGGGAGGCCGGGGGCAAGCTCTACCTGTCCGTGGCGATCAGCTCGCCGGGCCCCGCGCCTCGCCAGGTCGGGCTGTGGGTGACGGACGGCACGGCGGGAGGGACGCGGCAGGTCAGCCAGGGGCTCACCACGTCCGACGAGAGCAGTTCGCCCCTCTTCGACACGGGCTCTGGCACGCTGCTCTTCAGCTCGTGGGACGGCGGCCTGGGACTCATGCCGCAGGTCACGAATGGCACGGCGGCGGGCACGGGGCGCGTCACCACCTCGAGCCCCGGGGCCGAGGGACCCGAGGAGTTCACGCGCGTGGGCAACAGGATCTACTTCCGGGGGTTCTCCGGCGTCTGGGGTGACGCGTTGTGGGCCGTGTCCGCCAACGTGACCTGCACGCCGCTGAGCGCCAGCGCGGAGTGACAAGGCCGGTGAGCGTCAGCGCAAGGCCAGACGCATGACGTGCCGCCGGGTTCCAGCGAGCCCCAGCTCCTGGAACCCGGCGGCCTCGAAGAACACCGGTGTCAGTGGGAAGCGGTGACGTCGGACACGTTCACCGGCGTGGTGACGCGCTTCACCTTGGGGAAGAACAGGCCCGCGGTGAACGCGGCGATCATCGCCGAGCACATGATCCAGAAATTGATGGACAGGCCGGTGTTCAGCGCGCCGCCGAGCGTCTCCAGGATGGCGGGAGCCAGGCCGCGCCCGTGCTCGGGGCCGAGCAGCTCCGTGGCGGCGCTGACGGGGACGTTGGGGTCCTTCATCAGCTGATTCACCAGCACGCCGCCCATCACGCCCACGCCCAGCGAACCGCCGATGGTGCGGAAGAACATGCTGCTCGCGGTGGCCACGCCGCGCAGCTCCCAGCCCACGGTGGTCTGGACAGCGACCATCGTGGCCATGGCCGCGAAGCCCAGGCCAATGCCAAACAACCCCATTGCGATCTGCGGCACAAGCATCGAAGCCCCGGGCTTGAGCAGCAGCGCCATCAGCACGGTGCCAATGGAGGCCAGCCCCAGCCCGCCGACGATGAGCGGCCGGAATCCAGTGCGGACCATGAGCCTGCCGCCGATGAGGCTCGCCAGCGGCCAGCCGACGATCATGGGGGTGATCATCCCGCCCGCCATCGTGGCGGAGCCACCGAGCACGCCCTGCACGTACAGGGGCACGTAGGTGGTCGCGCCGAACTGGGCGGCAGAGAACAGGGCGCCCGCAACGTTGGAGATGGCGATGGTGGGAATCTTGAAGATGCTCATCGGGATGATGGGCTCGGCGGCGCGAAGCTCCACGAACACGAACGCGGTGAGGAGCACGGCGGCGAGGGGCAGGGCGAGCAGTGTCCGCCCGGAGCCCTGCACGCCGAACAGCAGCGCCACGACGCCCGAGGACAGCAGCGCCGCGCCCGCGTAGTCGAGCCGGGCACGCACCTTGGGCTTGAGTTGCTCGTGGAAGAACATGACGAGCAGCACCATGGACGCGATGCCGATGGGGATGTTGATGAAGAAGATCCAGTGCCACGTGAGGTACTTCACGATGAGGCCGCCGGTGAGAGGGCCCGCGAGGCCCGCGATGCCCCACACGGCGCTGAACGCGCCCTGGACCTTCCCGCGCTGCTCCAGCGTGTAGATGTCCCCGATGATGGTGAGCGCGATGGGCTGCATGGCGCCGGCGCCCAGGCCCTGAAGGACGCGGAACGCGATGAGCATGTTCATCGACGTGGAGAACCCGCACGCCAGGGACGCCAGCAGGAACAGGGTGGAGCCGAAGAGGACGACGGGCTTGCGGCCGTAGAGGTCGGCGAGCTTCCCGTAGATGGGGACGGTGATGGTGGATGACAGCATGTACGCGGTGAAGACCCACGCGTAGTGCTGGATGCCGCCCAGGTCGCTGACCACCGTGGGCATGGCGGTGGAGACGACGGTCATCTCAAGCGCGGCCACGAAGAGGGACAGTGCCAGAGCCAGGGTGGTGAACGGTCGATGGGTGGTGCGCATATCGGAAGGGGGACCGGGGAAAGGACCCTGGGTAACGCGTGCCCGTCCAGAGCGCCAACGTCAAGCGCGTGAAAAGGGATGACGGCGTCCATCGCCGGGGATTCCAGGTCCAGTCCGGAAGGGCAGGGGAGCACGAGGTGGGATAGGGTCCACCGGCCTCGCGAGTTCGAGGCGCACGGCATGGGCACGGAAACGAAGACGGTCGAGTCTGGGCGCTGGAAGACGGCGGTCGCCGCGGTGTTGGGGCTCTACGCGGTAGGGCTGGTGCTGGCGGAGGCGGTGCTCCAGGCCGGAGCCATCCTGGCCACGGCGCTGGCCCTGGCGCTGGCGGCAACGAAGCGGCTGCGCCTGGAAAAGGACGTGAGGGCGTTCGTGCTGGCGAGCGTCGCCCTGAGCGTCTGGCAGCTGCTGTCCCCAGCGGTGGCGCTGATGACGGGAGCCGCGACGAAGTGGCCCCGGGGCGCGAGGTACGGCCAGGCGCTGGACACGGTGGCGGGAGCGGCGGTCGCGTGCATCGGGACGCTGGGAGTGCCGTGGCTGCTGCTGGGGAGCCTCGTCGCGGGAGGCTGGTTGTTGGCGGCGGCGCTGGGCTTCTTCCAGCACCGGGTGCAGTGGCCCTGGGAGCCGCCGAAGTTCCTGAAGCTGAACCTGTCGCGCCTGCACGAGAACTTCGGAACGGAGGAGAACCCGAGGTACGCGGCGGGAGGCTTCTTCTTCCACCGGCTGCGGTTCGCGCACGGAGCCATCGCGGTGCTGGGCCCGGCGCTGGCGGTGATTGGCCGGTCGAAGGTGACGCGGAGGCGGGTGCTGGCCGGCGTGATGGTGCTGGGCCTGCTGCTGTCCATCTACGGCGCGTTCGCGAGAGCGGCGCTGGGAGCGGCGCTGGGCGTGTGCGTGCTGGCGCTGCTGCTGTTGTTGCGAGGGACGGCGCGGAAGGCCGGGCTGGGCGTGGCGGTGGCGCTGGTGGCCGTGGTGCTGCTGACGCCCGCGTGGCGGGAGCGGTTCGGCAAGGCGGTGGACAACCTCTTCGGCAGCGGAGAGCGCTCGCTGGCGATGTCCGTGGGTTGGCGCCTGGTGCGGGAGCACCCCTGGGTGGGCGTGGGCTTCGGCAATCACAAACCCGCGGCCCTGGCGACGCAGGCGGAGACGGGCATCACGGACCTGCTGGCCACGGACTCACACAACCTCTGGCTGACGGCCTGGGCGGAGACGGGGCTCGTGGGCCTGGTGCTGCTGGCGACGATGCACTTCCTGCTGGCGAGGGCATTGGTGCGAAGGCACCGGGCGGGTTCGATTCCGGCCACGGGAGCCCTGCTGTCCTTCGTGGGCTTCCACGTCCTGGCCCTGGTGCACTACCTGCCGTTCCACCCCAGCGTGCACCTGTCATTCATGCTCATCTGGGGCCTGGGGCTGTGCGAGTTCAGTACGCCGCTCCGCCATGAACCTGATTGAGTTTTCAAGCTGAGTGGGGGCGTGTGATGGAAGCCGTTGCGGTCACCGAAATCAGGCAGGTCGATACCGGATTGCAGGAGCTGTTCTGTGACTACGTGCCCCAGGTGTTCCGCCGCGCGGACTTCCGCCGTTGGCGTGCATGGGGAGAGTGGAACGACGACTATCGTGCGTTCGCGCTGATGGAGGACGGCCGCGTGGTGGCCAACACCTCCGTGATGCGGATGCGCCTGCTGTTGGAAGGGCGCGAGGTGCTGGCCCATCAGCTGGGAGCCGTGGGGTGTTTGCCGTCGCATCGTGGCCGGGGACTTGCGCGCGTGGTCATGAACGCCGCGCTGGACGCGTGTGGGGATGCGCCCGTGCTGCTCTTCGCCAACCCCAAGGTGCGCCAGTTCTACCCGCGCTTCGGGTTCCAGCCTCAAATGCAGACGTTGTTCGCCACCCCGTACGATGCCGTGCCGGCTGGCCCACCCGCGCCCACGCTCTCACTGGAGGACGCGGCCGTGCGCGCTGGACTCGCCACGCTCTCCAGCGAAGGGCGTCCCTCCACGGAACGCTTCGGCGCGCGAGGCTACGCGACGGTGGCGAGCTGGCCCGTGGCCAATGGCTTCGCGAGGCCTCTGCGCCAGTTGGGAACGGACTGGGAGTAGCCCGGTTCCGTGGACACCCGAGATGTGATGGAAGGAGCACGGGATGTCCGCGAACGAGGAGAAGTCGAAGAAGGCCCGTCGGCCGCGCCGAGAGTTCTCGGTCGAGTACAAGGCCCA
>NZ_RAWR01000208.1:0-18713 GCF_003986945.1 Corallococcus sp. AB018
GGCCCCCGTCCCGTCCCGCGCCCGCCGCGCCGCCCGCGGCCGTGGTGCCGCCTCCGTCCGCGGGGATGAGCCGCGAGCAGCTGGCCAAGCTGCTGACGGAGACGGACGTCTACGTGAAGTACGGGCTCCACGACAAAGCGCTGGAGCACCTGCGCAAGGTCTTCTCCGTGGATCCGGAGAACCTGGACGCGCACGAAAAGGCGTACCACATCTACGTGGCGGCCAATAACGGCGCGCAGGCGTCCGAGCAGCTGCTCAACGTGCTGCGCCTGTGCACGCGCCGCGCGGACGTGCAGCGCGCGCAGCCGTACCTGGCGACCATCCTCCAGGAAAATCCAGCGCATCCCGAGGTGCCCGCCTTCCTGTCCGTGCTCCGCGCGGAAGGGGGCTTCGTGGCGCCGGCGGCGACGCCGGGCGTGGAGTCGCTGGAGGAGGACGCCATCCTGGTGGACTCCAACGAGGACGAGATCCTCGTCGCGGAGCCACCGGAGGACGCGCTCGCGCAGCCCGGCGGTGACGAGCTGGCGCTCGCGGCGCTGAGCCACGGGTCGGACTCGGACGAAATCGTCGACGACGAGGTCTCGGAGACCACGTTGAGCGGCGAGGAAGCCGTGATGGGCGAGCCCATCAGCTCCGCCGAGAACACCGTCTACGACCTGCCGCCGCAGGACGACCTGGTGATGGGGTCCGACGAGGACTCGCTGGTGCTCGCGGACGAGCCGGGCCTGGGCGGTTCGGATGTCTCCGGAGGCTTGGACGACGAGCCGCTGGTCGCGCAGGACGACGCGCTGGCGTACGCGGCGGACGCGGGCGACGAGCCCATGGTGCTCGCGGACGAGCCGGGCGGCATGTCGCTGGGCGACGAGGAAGAGGCGCCGCCCACGCGCATCCTGTCCCCGTCGCGCGCGCTGCTGGAAGAGGCCGCGCCGAACACGCGCCAGTTGCCGACGCTGGGCGACAGCGACGACGACGAGGCCCTGGTCGAACCCGGCATGTCGCTGGGCGAGGACGACGACGCGCCCACGCGCGTGGGGCTCGCGCCCCTGGATGCGTCCGCGCTGGACGACGCGGGCCTGGACGAAAGCTTCGCAGCGCCGGCGGAAGAGCCCTCGTACACGGGCGACATGTCGCTGGGCGACGAGTACGAAGACGAGCCCACGGCCGCGCACATGGTGCTGCCGTCGCTGGAGGGTCTGTCCTACGACGAGCCGCAGGCCGAGGCGTTCGCGGACGAGCCGGAGCCGGAGCCCGAGGCCCTGGCGGATGAGCCGGAACCCGAGCCTGAGCCCGAGCCGGAAGCGGAGCCCGAGGAGGAGCCTGCCTCCGAGGAGTGCGACGAGGCGTCGTTCTTCCTCGACCAGGGACTGCTGGAGGAGGCGCGCGAAATCCTGGAGACGGTGGCCATCGCGTTCCCCGGCCACGTGCGCGCCGGCGAGCTGATGGCGCGGCTGGAGGAGATGGAGGCCGGCGGTGGCGCGGCCCCCGAGGACGACGCTCCCTCGGAGCCCCTGCACGTGCCTTCCGTGCAGCCGGTGACGGAGGCGTCGCTCGACGACGGCGCCGGTGGTGGCGACGCGTTCGACCTGGCGGCGCAGCTGGCCGGTGAGCTGGACGACCTGGGCGGTGAGTCGCTGGCGGCGGTTCCCCCGGCGGAAGAGGACTTCCAGTACTCGGTGGACGAGGTCTTCGCCGAGTTCAAGAAGGGCCTGGCCAAGGTGGTGAAGCCCGAGGACGTGGACACGCACTACGACCTGGGCATCGCCTACAAGGAAATGGGCCTGCTGGACGACGCCGTCCATGAGTTCGACGTGGCCCGCCAGGGCAGCGTGGGCACTCCGCGCGAGCTGGACTGCCTGACGATGATTGGCATGCTGCACACGCTGCGCGGCAAGCCGGAAGAGTCCGTGGCGGTGTTCAAGGAAGGCCTCTCCAACGTGCTCGCGACGGGCGAGGTGGCCAAGGCGCTGGGCTTCGAGCTGGCGAGCGCCTACGACGCGCTCAACGAGCAGGGCAAGGCGCTCTTCCACTTCCAGCGGGTGGCTGCCATGGACGCGAAATACCGCGACGTGGGGTCGCAGGTGACGCGGCTGTCGGCGCTGACCGCACCGGAGGAGGACCCGCTGCCTCGCGCCGGAAAGGGCCCGGCGACGCCGGTTCCCGCCGCGGGCGTGCCGAAGGCTCGTAAAGTAGGGTACGTGTAGCGCGTCCCCCCACGAGGCCCGGCGAGCGATGACGACCTACCTCGATTTCTTCGAACTCACCCAGGAGCCGTTCTCCAACGCTCCGGTGAGCCGCTTCTATTACAACTCCGCGCAGCACTCGCAGGCCCTCACGCGGCTGATGCACGCCGTGGGCTACATGAAGGGCCTGTCCATCCTCATTGGCGACATCGGCGCGGGCAAGACGACGCTCGCCCGGCGCATGCTCGACTCGCTTCCGGAGTCCGAGTACGAGGCCGCGCTGCTCGTCATCATCCACTCGGGCATCACCGCCCAGTGGCTCCTGCGCCGCATCGCGCTCCAGCTGGGCGTGGAGAACCCCGCGCAGGAGAAGCTGGCGCTCCTGTCGCAGCTCTACCAGCGGCTGCTGCAAATCTATGAGTCCGGCAAGAAGGCCGTCGTCCTCATCGACGAGGCGCAGATGCTGGAGACGCGCGAGCTCATGGAGGAGTTCCGGGGGCTGCTCAACCTGGAAGTGCCGGAGCGCAAGCTCATCTCCTTCGTCTTCTTCGGCCTGCCGGAGATTGAAAAGAACCTGAAGCTGGACCCGCCGCTCGCCCAGCGCGTGGCGCTCCGCTACAAGCTGGAGCCCTTCACGGCGGAGTCCACGGAGGCGTACGTGAAGCACCGGCTGCGGCTCGCCGGCTGCCCGCGCATGCCTTTCACTCCGGAGGCGCTGCTCGCCGTGCACGAGCACTCCGGCGGCACCCCGCGCGTCATCAACACCCTGTGCGACAACGCCCTCTTCGAGGCGTTCCTCGCGCGCTCGGAGACCATCGGCGCGGAGCTGGTGCACCGCATCGGCAACAACCTGGGGCTCCAGGGTGGCTCGGCTGCTTCCCAGGCAAGCGAGCGAGCGAGCGCGCCCGCCACCTCGCTGCCCCGGACGGCGAACACCAAAATCGACCTGGCGGAGATCGACCGCTACCTCGAGGGACTCGGTAAGCTCTAGCGGCTTGTCCCTCCCCAGCCGCAACAGTGCAGCGCGCAAGGCGCTCTTGTTGGTGCTCCTCGTGGTGTCGGGGAGCATCCTGCTGTTGCGTCAGCCGTTCACCTGGGACGCCGCCTGCACCCTGGCGCGCAGGCAGCTGCCGGACCTGCTGGGCGTGGGCATCGGCATCGGCCGGTGCGAGTTGGATCCGCTGGGCTCGCGCGTGGTGCTGCACGGCGTGTCGGTGTTCGCGCCGGGCAGGGACACGCCGCTGTTCGCCGCGGACGAGGCGGAGGTGGGGCTGGGCTTCCTGTCTCCGCTGTCCCGCCGCTTCATGCTGGGCCATGTGCGAGTGCGGCATCCGCGCGTGGCGCTGGATTTGTCCCGGCCCTCCTCGGCCCCGCCTTCCTCCGACGGGACGTGCCCGCTCACGCCGCTGACCCGCGTGGGCGTGGGGCGCGTGGACATCACCGGCGCGGAGGTGCGCCTCGCGCTGCCGGACGGGCGGGGCGTGGAGGTGGAGAACTTGGACGTGGGGTGGGTGGAGCACTGGGGCGTGATGGAGCTGGAGGTGGGCGCGCGGCGGGGCCTGGTGCGCCTGGGCGCGGGCGGCGGCGAGCTGACGCTGGGGCAGCTGGGCTTCACCGGCGCGTTGGATCCGGACGAAGGGCTGCTGGACGTGGAGCGCGCGGAGGTGACGCTCGACGACATCACCGCCACGGTGTCCGGCCGCGTGGAGACGCTGTGTCATCCGGTGCTCGCGCTGGACGCGCAGGTGTTCCTGCCGCTGCGCACGCTGTCGCAGGCGAAGCTGTTGCCGCGTCCGGCCACCGGGCATTTGTGGACGCGCCTGTCCATCACCGGGAAGCCTTCCGCGCTCGCGGTGGGCGCGGACCTGTCCGCGAGCAACCTGGCCTATGAGCAGTACGGTCCGGTGAGCCTCAACGCGCGCCTGTCGTACGCAGGGGACCGCGTGCGCGTGGAGTCGCTGGAGGCCCCGCTGGGCTCCGGCAAGGTGAAGCTGTCAGGCGCGTTGAAGCTCACGCCGGAGCTGCCCGTGGACGTGACGCTCCAGACGGAGGACGCATCCTTCGGGCGCATCCTGGAGCGCGCGGGCGTGGCGGGCTCCTGGGTGGACTTCCCCGCGACGGCGAACGCGCACCTCACCGGGACGCTGCTGCCCCGGCCGTCGTTGTCCGGGCCGTTGGACCTGCGCAGCGGCCGCTTCGTGCTGGCCACGCGCGCGTTCGACGCGCCGGTCAGCGCGGGCAAGACGCTGCTCACCTTCGAGCGGGGCCGCGCGCAGACGGCCGTGAAGCTGTCGGGGGACCGCGTGTCCTTCAGCCGCCTCACGGTGGAGTCCGGCCGCTCGCGCGTGCACGGCGACGTGACGCTCTACTTCGACACCGCGCGCGGCCTGGACATCCAGGGCAACGGCGAGCTGGAGCTGTCGGACTTCGGCCACATCGCGGAGTTGCCGTGGTCCGGGAAGGGCTCCGCGAACTACTCCATCGTGGGGCCGTACTCGGACGTGAAGGTGGACGCGAGCCTGTCCCTGCGCGACTTCACCTTCTGGGGCTTCGGCCTGGGCGTGACGCAGGCGAAGCTGTCGTACTCGAACGGGCTGCTGTCCTTCCCGTCGCTCACCGGCCAGAAGGGGCGCACGCAGTACTTCGGCAACGCGAAGCTCACCTTCGCGCGCCTGCTGCACCTGCGCCTGGATGTGACGGTGCCGCAGGGCCGCACCGAGGACCTGGTGGACCTGGTGGCGGGCCTGAGTCCGTCCATCGCCGTGGTGCAGGGCCAGTTCGCGGGCGCGGCTTCCGGGCGCGTCGAAATCGACAGTCCCCTGGAGAAGCTGGAGGGACTGGTGGCCTTCGACCTGCGCGACACCACGTACCTGGGCCGCCGGCTGGGCGCGGGCTCCGCGCGGCTGCGCTTCGTGGACGGCAAGGAGATGGTGCTGGAGCGCACCGTGCTGGACGGCCGGCTGGGGCGCACCTGGGTGGAGGGCTCGTTCGGCTTCACCGCGGGCGCGCTGGACTACCGCTTCGGCGGAGAGAACCTGTCGCTCGCGGAGGCCGTGGGGCAGGAGACCGCGGAGGAGATGGGCATCCAGGGAACGCTCGCGCTCGCGGGCACCGTGGCGGGCTCGGCGGACAAGCCGGACATCCAGGCCACGCTGAAGGGCCCGCGCATCACCTTCGCGTCGCGCGACCTGGGCGCCATGGACCTCGCGCTGCGCCAGGAGGGCAAGCAGCTGCGCATCACCGGCCGCCCGTTCCGCGACGCGCAGGGCTACCTGAACATGACGGTGAAGGAGCCCTACCTCTTCGACTCCACCGTCGACCTGCTGCTGCCTGAAATCAGGCCGCTGCTGCCGCAGGTGCCGGCGTTGGCGGGCGTCACCGGCATGCTCGCGGGGCGCGTGACGCTGCAGGGCCCGCTGTTGCAGCCGGAGGGCTACACGGTGGGGGCGACCGTGCGGGAGCTGTCGCTCGCGCGGGGCGACCTGCGCGGCCGCAACCAGGGACCCATCGTGCTGACGTACATCAACAACCGGCTGGACGTGCAGCCCTTCCGCTTCAGCGGCGCGTCGGTGGACTTCACGTTGGGCGGCTGGATGAGCCGGCGCGCCATCAACATGAGCCTGCGCGAGGGGCGCATGGACGTGCGGCTCCTGGAGCCGCTGTTGCCCGGCATGGAGCGCGTGGGCGGCCAGCTGCGCGTGGACGCGGAGGCCACCGGATCGATGGACGCACCATCGGTGGTGGGCACCGCGGAGCTGTCCGACGTGCGCCTGTCCATGCGCGACCTGCCGCTCACCGTGCGCGGCATGTCCGGCCGCCTGGAGATGACGGGCCAGCGCGTGCTGCTGGAGCACCTGCAGGCCCAGGTCAACGAAGGCCAGGTGTCCGCGCGTGGCGACATCCGGCTGGAGCGCTTCGTGCCCAAGCGGCTGGCGCTGACGCTGCAACTGGATGCCGTGCCGTACCGGATGACTGAGGACCTGCCGCTCACCGTGTCCGGCCTGCTGCAGGTGGTGGGTCCGCCCACCGGGCCCACCGTCACGGGTGGGCTGGACATCATCAAGCTGCGCTACCAGAAGCCGCTCGACATCGAAGCGCTGCTCAAGACGATGCAGAAGAAGCCGAACCTCGCCGTGGGCGGCGGGGGCGAGCGCGCGAGGGACCCCTTCTTCACCTGGGACGTCAACGTGCACTTCGGCGACGTGCGCGTGGACAACAACCTGGCGAAGGCCCGGCTGCTGGGCGACGTGCGGCTGACCGGCACGGACGTGAAGCCGGGGCTGCTGGGCCGCGTGGAGGCGGCCGAGGGCAGCCAGGCGTTCTTCCGCAACAACCTCTTCACCATCGACCAGGGGCAGCTGGAGTTCCGCGACGCGTCCGGCATCGACCCGGTGTTCGAGGTCCAGGCGCAGACGTCCGTGCGCGAGTTCGTGGTGAAGCTGCATGCGTTCGGCCGGCCGGCCAACCCGCTGGTGGTGCTGTCCTCGGAGCCGGTGCTCACGGAGGGTGACATCCTGTCGCTGCTGACACTGGGTGTGACGAGCGCGGACAAGGACACGGCCGCGTCGGCGAGCTACGGTCTGGCGGCGGAGGCCCTCTTCAACGTGTCAGGACTGGACCGGCAGGTGCGCCGGTTCCTGCCCAGCAACCCCGTTCTCAGGGACTTGTCCCTGCAGATCTCCACCACCTACAACGACGCCACCCGGCAAGCGGAGCCGACCGCACAACTTGAGTCGAAGTTCCTGTCCGAGCAGCTTAAAATCGGGATGACCCAGCCAGTGAGTGGGCGAGGCACCCGGGCACGCGCTGAGTACCGCTTCGACGACCGTCTTTCCGCACAGGCCCAGTGGGACAACGAGAACAGCCAGGCGTCGTTCGGAAACCTCGGGCTCGAGCTGAAGCTGGGCTGGGAGGTCGAGTAGCCGCGCTGGCCGCGGTGCTGCTCCTCGTGTGCGCGCTGCCGGCCTTCGCCGCGCCCGTGGGCCACGACGATGACGCTCCGGAAGTGGTGGCCGTGGAGCTGCACCTGCCGGAGGGCATGGCGCCGGACGGGCTTTCGGGCCTCGTCACCCTGCGCAAGGGCCAGGCGCTGACGCCGGGCGCGGTGCGCAAGTCGGTGGAGCAGCTGTTCGCCACGGGTCGCTTCGCGGACGTGGTGGCGTTCACGCAGGAGGTACCGGGGGGCGTGCGGCTGGTGTTCAAGCTCACGCCGCTGCCGCTGCTGTCGCACGTGGCGGTGCGGGGCAACCAGGTCCTCACGTCCGGGGAGCTCCTGGATGCGAGCGGGCTGCTCCAGGGCGGGCCGTTGGATCCAGAGGAGCTGGACACCGCGGCGGACGCCGTGCGCGAGGCCTACCAGCGCAAGGGCTACGACGCCGTCGACATCCAGGTGGAGGAGCGGCCGGTGCCCGCGGGCGGCGTGGCGGTGACGCTGGTGGTGGCGGAGGGCAAGCCCACCCGCGTGCGCCAGGTGACCTTCTCCGGCAGTCCCGCGCTGCCGCTGCCGCGCCTGGTGGAGGCGCTGGGGATGAAGCCTGGGGAAGTCTTCGACCGGGCGAAGCTGGACGGTGGCCTGGAGCGGCTTCGCGTGCTCCTGCGCGAGGGCCAGCACTGGCGGGCCTGGGTGGGCACGCCCACCGTCGTCGTGGAGGACAGCGAGGCGTCCGTGGCGGTGCCGGTGTCCGCGGGGCCCGCGTTCCACCTGCGCTTCACGGGCAACCGCCGCTTCCCGGACTCGTTGCTGGCGCGCGTGGTGGCCTACGACGGCGAGGAGGCGATGGACGAGACCGTGGCGGCGCGGCTCGCGCGGCGGCTGGAGGCGTTCTACCGGCGGCGCGGCTTCCACGACGCGCGCGTGCGGTCGCTGGAGGTCATCCGGCCGGACGGCGAAGCGGCGGTGCTGGGCTTCCAGGTGGACGAGGGCGCTCCGCTGCGCGTGACGGACGTGCGCTTCCACGGCAACGCGGCGCTGTCCTCCGACGTGCTTCGCTCCATGCTCACCAACCAGGTGGCGGCGCTGGAGACGTGGCCGGAGCTGGACCTGCCCATGCGCGAGGACCCGCTGGAGACGGAGGGCCGCGATCGCCGCAACGACACGCGCGTGATGTCTCCGCCAGACCCGTCCACGGTCTACGTGGAGGACACGTGGCTGGAGGCCGCGGACGCGATGACGACGGCCTACCGCGAGCAGGGCTTCGCGTCCGCGCAGGTGACCTTCCGGGGCCTCACGCTGGACCGGGTCCATCACACGGTGGACGCGGACTTCGACGTGGAGGAGGGGCCCCAGGCGTTGATCCGCGCGCCCATCTTCCTGGGCATCCCGCTGGAGGTGGATCCCGTCTGGGTGAACCTGCTCCTGCCCGTGGGGACGCCGCTGAGCTTCGAGAAGGTCGACCAGGCGCAGGCCGCGCTGGAGCGGGGACTGGGCCGCGAGGGCTATCTCTTCGCGCACGTGAGCAACTCGGTATCGGTGGAGGAGAACGGCACCTCCGCGCAGGTGACCTACCGCACGGACGCGGGGCCTCGCGTGCGCGTGGGGCAGGTGCTGCTCCAGGGGCTGACGCGCTCGGATCCGGACGTGGTGCTGGCGCAGCTGGACCTGAAGCCCGGCGCCCCGCTGTCGGTGGAGGCCTTGGCGGAGGCGCAGCGCCGGCTGTCGCGGCTGGGGCTGTTCCGCCAGGCGGAGGTGTCGCTGGCGGACCCCAACCGCCGCGAGGCTTCCAAGGACGTGCTGGTGACGGTGCAGGAGCGCCCGCGCATCGACGGCGAGGTGTCTGGCGGCTACTTCCTGGTGGACGGTCCTCGCATCACGCTGGACACGGCGTGGCGCAACCTGGATGGCCGGGGGCTCAACCTCCTGGCTCGCGGCAAGGTGAACTACGCGGGCGCGAGCGCGGAGGCGCTGTCGTCCTCGCGGCTTCCGGCCGGGTGCTCCACGGGAGAGCTGTCCGGCGAGGTGTGTACCTCCGACCTGGATGGCTTCAGCGGCCTGGGCGGGCGCGGCAACCTGGCGCTGTCCCAGCCCCGGCTGTCCTTCCTGGCGCCGCAGGAGATTGGCGCGCGGTTGGACCTGATTGGCGAGCGCGTGCACCGGCCGTCGTACCTGTCCACGCGGTTCGCGGCGGTGCTGGGCGCGGACTGGGCGCTGGCGTCGTGGGTGAACGTGTCGCTCCAGTACGAACTGGAGAACAACCGGCTGCGCTCTCGCGGAGGCGTGCTGGAGCTCATCAACCGCGCGGACCAGGAGCGCCTGCGCTACCCATACGGCGACTTCGCGTTGCACTCGCTGCGCCCGTCCATGACGTTGGACTTCCGCGACGACCCGGCGAACCCCCGTCGCGGCATGGTGCTCAGCAGCAGCGTGGAGTTCATGCGCGGCATCAGCGTCCACCCCACGGACGTCGCGGGCAACCGCGTGCCGGAGTTCCCCATCGACGGCGTGAAGCTGTCCGGCAGCGTGAGCGCGTACGCGCCGCTGGGCCGCCGCGCGAGCGTGGCGGTGAGCGCGCGCGCGGGCACCATCGTGCCGCTGACGCAGGGGGCGCAGAACATCGGGTCCAAGCTGTTCTACCTGGGCGGCTCCTCCAGCCTCCGGGGCTTCCGCGAGGACGGCGTGCTGCCGCAGGACGTGCGCGAGGTGCTGCACCAGCGGCTGGCCGCGTGCCGCGCCGTGATTTCCCCCGCGGGCTGTCCGGACGACCTGAAGGCGGTGCTCGCCGGACAGGTGCCCGCGAGCCAGGGCGGCGAGCTCTTCACGCTGGCCAAGGCGGAGCTGCGCGTGCCGGCCATCGCCTCGGTGGACCTGGGGCTCTTCTTCGAGGCGGGCAACCTGTGGCAGGACCGCACGCTGTTCGACCCGGGCGTGCTGCGCTACGCGGCGGGCGTGGGCCTGCGCTACGTGACGCCCGTGGGCCCGCTGGCCTTCGACGTGGGCTTCAACCTGGACCGCGACGAAGCGCTCAACGAGGCGCCCACGCAGTTCCACTTCAGCATCGGGACGTTCTGACCGGAGGCCCTTGCCCATGCGAACCCACCGTGCGCGCCGTGGAGTGGCCTGGGGCCTGGGGCTCTTGGGATGGCTCGCGCTCGCGTGTCAGCACGGACCGGACACGGCCCAGAAGGCGCCGCGTCCCGCGTGGATGCCTCCAGAGGGCACCTGTCCTCGTGGCGCGCAGCTCCAGATGGAGCGGCTGGGGCTGAAGGTGGGGGACCGCATCCCCGTCATCGTGGACAGCATCCAGGACCACCCGGGTCCGGCCCGGTACAACTACAGCTTCGTCATCGCGCTGCCGCAGGCGGAAGGGGAGGCGAAGCTGCCGGGAGCGCGCATCGGCGGGCGGCTCTACGTGACGAAGCACCGCGTGTTCGGCCGGTATGATCGCATCTTCACCCCGGAGAGCGGCGCCACGTCCGTGCCCTTCTGCGGCGTGCTGCTGGACACGCGCTGGGACCGGGACGGCGAAGGGCTCATCGCGTATCCCAGCCCCATGAAGGGCTTCTCCGTGGTGCAGGACAACACGGGCGTCATCCAGGTGGTGGACCGCTACCCGTGAGGCCCGCGCGTCAGTCGACGTGCAGGGTGTAGGACCGCTCGTCGGAGAAGAGCAGGTCCCCCACGCCGAGCCGGAAGGTGAAGTCGCCCTGGGTCGTGGGCTTGCCGGAGAGGATGCCGTCCTTCGTGTCCAGGAGGATGCCGGGTGGCAGTGCTCCGCTCTTCACGCTCCAGTTGCCCGTGCCGCTGGCGCGCACGGTGTAGCTGTAGTCGGAGCCCACGCGGCCCATGGGCACGGCCTTCGACAGCAGGGTGACGGTGCCGGGAGCGCTCGTGACGGTGATGGAGAGCGTGCTGGTGGTGGACTGGGGCGGGGTGTCGCTGTCCGTCACGACCACCGCGAACGTCCTCTTCCCGGACTGGGCCGGGGTGCCGGTGATGAGGCCGTTCGACGCGAGCGTCAGCCCCGACGGCAGCGCCTGTTCTGGCTCGAGGGCGAAGGTGTATGGCCCCTTGCCTCCCGTGGCGGAGACGCGCTCGGTATAGGCGCGATTGATGAGGGCGTCCGCCAGCGGCTCCGGCCCCGCGACCCGCAGCAGCGGACGGACGCGCAGGGTGAGGCTTCCGCTGGCGCGCTTCGTCGGGGTGCTCAGGTCGGTCACCTGCACCGGGAGGACCTGCTCCCCCGCCTGCGTGGGCGCGCCGGTGACGCGGCCCTCGGTGTCGAGCAGGATGCCCGCGGGAAGCGGGCCGGTGGCCTCGAACGTGTACGGCGGGGTGCCGCCCCGCGCCTGGAGCTGGCCTGAATAGGGAGTGGACTCGACAGCCTCCGTCAGGAGGGACTCCAGCGCGAGCGCGGCGGGGCCCGCGTCATTGCTACCCGCGTCTGTTTGCCCCGCGTCTGGTTCCCCCGCGTCCGTCGCGCCGGCATCCCCGGCGCCCGCGTCCGACTCCGTGCCTCCATCCTGCTCCGTGCCCGCGTCCGGAGGGTCCACGGGCTTGGGGTCGTCGTCGCAGGAACCCCCCTCGCCACAGGCCGGCAGACAGCGGTTCTCCGAAGTGAGGCACGACGTGCCGGAGGGGCAGCCGCCGGCCGTGTCGCATATGGCGAAGCGCGACAGGTCCGGTGCGAACGTGCACGCCCCCATCGTGAGGACGAAGGCACCCGTCAGCGCGGCGAACAGTTTCCTCACGGCAGCTCCCAGATGAAGGACACCGTTCCACCGACGCCGAGCAGCGCGCCCGCGCCCAGCAGCACGTTGGACGTCCGCGCCTGGCGGCGGCCCGTTTCCAGCTGCGCCGTGATGCAGTCCGCGAACGCCTCGCCGGCCGTGGCGCAATCACCGCCGTTCTTCGACAGCTTCGACTCCGTGCGCCGTGCCGCCAGCCCGAAGCCCACGCCCGCGAGGAGCGCCGCGCCGCCCACGCCCCACAACACCTTGGGCAGCACGCGCGAGCCCTGGGGCTCCCGCGCCGCCTGCGTCGTCACCAGGGGCGACCACACCTGTTCAATCGCCTGCCGCGCCCGCGCGTCCGCTTCGCCCGGCATCGTGGCCGGGGCCTCGAACTGCGCTCGCGTCTCCGGGCCCCGCGAGTCCGTCACCGTGAGCGCCACGCTGCGCTTGCCTCCCACGCCCAGCGCCACGCCCCGCACCAGCCTGCGCACGCCCAGCGCCGAGGCCTGCGCGCTCCGGCACGCCGCGTCGCCACACGCCGTCAGCGCCGCGCCAGACCCACGCAGCCGCGCCACCGTGTCCTCGCGCGACTCCAGGCACGCCTCCGGCAACGCGGCCACCGCGCGCCGCGTGGCGTCCTCCAGTTCACGCGCGTCCGCGGACGGCAGGGCCAACCTTTCGAAGGGCATGAGCACCACGCGCGTGTTCGCGTCGCACGGCGCTGACACGCGCAGCAGCATCAACAGCAGGGATGCGGGCAGGCTCATGGCAGGCTCAGGGCACCAGCACGGCGTCGGCTTCGTCCGACGACGGCGTGATGCCGAGGCTTGCCATGTAGCCCCGGTAGAAGCGCGGCCCGAAGGGCACGGAGAAGAGCTTGTCGCGCATCACGTCCTGCACGGCGCCCCGGGCCGCCACGCTGGCGTCGTGCCAGGGCAGGCCGCCCGCGTCCACCACCTCCGACGCGCGGCTGATGGCGAACGGCGCCTCCCGGCCGCTGCCGCGCAGGTAGTAACCGCGCCCCAAGGGCAGGGCCACCACCAGCGGACGCTCGCGCTCCTTGTGCAGCTCCACCACGCGGATGCCGCGCGAGTCCTCCACCCACAGCCGGCCCGCCAGTCCCGTGGGCACCATCAGGTAGCCCAGCGACGCGGCGTCCCCCAGGTCCGTCAGCGCGAACGCGCGGTTCAGCGCGGGCGGCTGGATGAACACGTTCGGCTGGCCCCGCACGTCGTCCGTGCCCTGGCTCGCGGCGGCCACGAAGGCCCGCAGCTCCGCGTAGTCCACCTTGCCGTCCCCGTTGACGTCCCCCGCGCCCGACAGCGCCGAGCGCACCATGTGACTGAAGACGCCCGAGCGGATGGCGCTCCACTCCTGGCTCTCCTGCTCCGAGGCCGTGGACAGCACCACGCCCACCTGCGGGAAGCGCGCCAGCTCGCGGTTGCCCAGGATCCCCTTCACAGCATCCACGTACGCGGGGCCCACCGGCAGCGCGCCGCGCGAGTGGACGAAGAAGTACGAATCACACGCGTCCACGATGAGTTGCAGGAAGGACGCCTTGCTGGGCGCGACCACGCGCTCGTACAGCTCCGTGCGCGTCAGTGGCCCGTCCAGCAGGCTCACGGCGCCTTCGCCCGCGGCGCCGCGCTTGCCATGGCCCACGAACACGAACGTCAGCACGGGCATGGAGCCCTTCGCCCGGTCCTCCGCCATGCGGGCGTTCAGGCGGGCGAGCGCGGCCCCCAGCGCGGGGTGCGTGGGCGGGCGCGTCTTCGCGGCGAGCCCCGGGTGCAGGGCCTGCGTCTCCGCGTCCAGCACGCTCAGCAGCACCACCTCGCGCGAGCGGGGCGCGAACAGTTCGTAGTACCGGGCGCCGTCATCGTCCGCGTAGCGCAGGGGCGCCTGGGATGGCTCGGTGCCCGTGTTGCTGGCCACGATGAGGGCGTAGTGCACCTGCTCCGGCGTCGCGCTCGCGGCGCTCCCCGCCAGGAGTAGGAGAACACCCAGGACCAGCGGCCTGTGAGAGGACATATGCATCAGGGGTTTGCGCGATGCGCTGTGCGAAAGGATGCCACGGGGCGCAACCGACAATCCACTCGGCGCCGCTCGCGACAACATACGGATGACGGGACCATAACGGTCGCGGTAAGCCCCTGAGGGATGGAGTGGGATGACGACACGCTGCGCCGCTTTCGCGAAGGCACCCCAGCGGTGCTGGCGGAGGTGTATCGCGCGCACGCGGAGCCGCTCGCTCGTCTGCTCAAGGCGGCCGCATGGCGGGGAGCCTTCACCCGTCTAAGGAACGCGATGGAGCTGGAGAACACGCTGTTGGAGACCTTCGCGCGCGCCTTCGAGCCGCGCACGCGCGCTGCCTACAACGGCACGCGTCCCTATGCCCACTTCCTGATGGGCATCGCGCGCAACGTGCTGCTGGAGCAGTCGCGCGAGCGCGAGCTGGTGGGCCGCGACGAGGCCTTCGAAGGGCTCACCGAAGCCTCCTCCGACGAGGGCGGGCTGGACGAGCTGTTGGAGGACCGCGAGGTGGAGGCGCTGCTCGCGGCGTTCAAGGGCGGCCTGTCACGTGAAGAGCAACAGCTGTTCGAGCTGCGCTTCAGCGAGGGCCTGCCCCAGGAGGAGGCCGCCACGGCGTTGGGCCTCACGCGCATCCAGGTGCGGCGGCGTGAGTTCGGGGTGAAGTCCCGGTTGCTGGGGTTCCTCCAGTCGAAGGGGTACCTCCAGGACCTGGAGACGCAGGGCTGGAGCTTCTTCAAGCGCCGGGGTGCGCGATGAGTGGGTGTGACGACCGCCGGGCGAAGCAGGCCATGGCCGCGCTCTTCGAGAAGGGCCGCGACGGGCTGGACGCGGACGGCTTCGAGCGCCTGCGCGCGCACCTGGCCACCTGTCCCGACTGTCAGGAGACGTACACGCGGCTGTCGCGAGTGGAGTCGGTGCTGGAGCAGCGGGCGCTGCCCCGGAGCAGGAGCGCGCTCCTGGAACAGGCGTTGTTCGCCAGGCTTCAGCCCGCCCCCGCGCGCAGGAAGTGGTTCGCGTCCCCGCTCTTCATGCCCCTGGCGCTGAGCGCCGCCGCCGCGACCGTGGCGCTGCTCGTCGTGACGCCGTCGATGGATCGCTCCGGGCAGGACGTGCCGGAGTGGCAGGCGCGTTCGTCCGCTCCAGGCGAAGGGGCCTGGGGCGTGCGCGCCTTCTGCATCTCGCCCGAGGGCACGGTGCTGGCGGAGGCCAGGCCCGGTGGGACGCTGACGTGCGCGGAGGGCAACGCGGTGCAGTTCAGCTACACCGCGCCGGAGCGCGTGCGCCTGGCGCTGGAGGGGCTGCCAAAGGAAGGCGAGCCGCTGCGCTTCTTCCCGAGCGAGGGCCCGGCCCCGGAGGTCGCAGCGGGCGTGGATGTCACGCTGCCCTTCAGCACGCCCGTGCAGGGGGGATGGCTGACGGGCCCCGTGCCGGTGCGCGCGCACTTCACCGACGCGCAGGGCCGCACCGTCGCGGACACGCAGGTCACGCTCAAGCCGCGCTGATCCGTCTCCGCGTCACCTCATCCAACCCCACGAACGAACAACCCCCCTCCCGTGCAGGCACGGGAGAGGGGCGGGGACTGCCGTACCTTGTGGGGTCCGTGAGTGACTACGGACGCGGGACACGGCGATCCACTTCCGCGGTGCCGGTGTACTGCGTGGCCACGTTCAGGGAGCCCTTGAGCTGAACGCGCCAGGTGCCGGCGGGTGGGTTCGAAATGGTGACGGCCTCACCCGTGGAGGTGCCCTCGGCGCTGGTCGCGACGAGCTCCCCGTTGGGGCCAAAGACATACAGGTCCAGGTCGTAGGCCGGGTTGCCCCAGGCCGTCTTGATGCGCAGGGCGTTGGCTCCCGCGGGCACGGTGAGCGAGTGCTCGTGCTGCGCGGCCCTCAGGGACAGATCCAGGATGGGAAGGTTGATGCTCGTCTTCACCGTGCCCGTCCAGGAGGGCAGGGCGGTGGTCTGCGTGGTGTAGCGGATGCCCACGGCGTCATTCACGAGCTTCGTCGCCGCGTACACGTCCGCGTAGCCCGCGCCCACCTCCCACGTCTCCAACTGGCGCGTGTTGCCCGCTGAGTCCTTCGTGTACATGGGCCGCGCGGTGACCTGCACCGCCGCGAGCACGCCGTCCATGTCGAGGGCGGGGTTCACCTCCAAGAGCAGCGCGGCGACGCCGGCCATGTGCGGCGCGGCCATGGAGGTGCCGGAGCTGGCCGCGTAGAACGGCTCCGGGTGCAGCAGGTCCAGGCCCAGGTACGGCTGCATGATGGCGCCGGTGAGCGCGCGCGCCGCCACGATGTTCACGCCCGGCAGCGTGATGTCCGGGTGGTGGAGCGCATCGCCCGGGATGCCCCGGCTGGAGAAGGACGCCAGCTCGCCCGGCGCGTCCTGGCTGAGCAGCGGGTTGGTGGCCGCCGTGGTGTCACGCGACGTGCCGGCCGCGACGGAGATGGCGCACGGCGAGGCGCTGTACGGGTTGAGCGTGTCGGGGTCGGAGCCCTCGTTGCCCGCGGCGAACACCACCACCATGCCCAGGTCGTAGGCGCGCTTCGTCGCGATGGAGATGGGGTCGAGCGGCGCGAAGTGGCTGCCGCTGGTGCACCACGAGTTGGAGATGACGCGCACGTTGTGCGTCTCGCGGACGTCGGGGTCCATGAGGAAGTCGAAGCCCTCCAGCGCGAACAGGATGCTCAGCGCGTCGCCGGTGCCCACGCCCAGCAGCTTCGCTCCGGGGGCCACGCCCTGGTGCCTTCCCCCGGAGCGCGCGCCCGAGCCGGCGATGATGCTGGCGCAGTGCGTGCCGTGGCCGCTGGTCAGGTCGCTGTTGGGCGTGTCCACGTACAGCGCGCCGCCAATGCCCAGGTCCAGCGGGGGCGCGACGACCTTCACGTTGCGCGCCACGTTGGGGAAGTCGCCGTGCGTGCCGTCCAGGCCGGAGTCGATGACGCCCACGCCGATGCCCGCGCCCGTCGTCTCATACGCGGTGCGTGCGGTGTCCGCGTGGATGTACGGCACGCTGGTGTCCAGGAAGTACTGGAGCGGTTTGTCCTCGTAGATGGACAGCAGGCCCAGCGGCTGGAACTCCTGGCGCAAGGTGGCGATGAGCTTTGGCGTCACCGGGACCTTCAGCGCCACCATGGGCAGCGACTTGAGCGCCAGGACGTTGCCCAGGCCCAGCCCCTGCGTCAGCCCGCCCAGCGTGCGCGTCAGGCCGCCCAGCACGGCGTCCAGGTTGAGCACGCCGCCCGTCGCGTTCGCGGTGTTGAAGGACAGGATGAGCGTGCGCACCGAACCGTCCGTGTGCAGTGCCGGGTCCACCACCGCCTGGGCAAGCGCCGCCTGTGTCGCGCTGGACGCATAGAGCGCGTTGCAGGCGCTGGGCGTCGCGGCCGCGGCCGTGACGATGGACCGCGAGGACGACGCGACAGCGGGTGCCCCTTCCGCCTTCGAGCCCTCTTCCTGCGGGGGGCTCGCGCCACACCCCAGGACGGCGGCGGTGGCGGCGGCCCAGCCCAGCGACAGCAATCGCTTCATGTGGTGCGCTCCCCGGGTGTGTCGCGGCTTTTCAAAGTCCGCACAAAAGGGGTGTGTCGGGGGCGCGTTCCCGTGGATCCCCGCCGTACCGGATTGTTCTGTAGTGGCTGAATCCGTGAGCTGTCGGGGAAGGGGGTCTTTCCCACCCCTGTCGGTGACAGTGTCCGGAGCGAGGGCGGGCCCGGGGTGGGTCGCCGGTATACAGTCCGCGGCGTGTTCTACGCGTGTGTGCGGGCGGTGGTGGCGCTGGCGTTGCGGCTCTTCTACCGGGTGAAGGTGAATGCCCCGGGCGAAGCGCCCTCTGGGCCGGTGCTCTTCGTGGGCAACCATCCGAACGGGCTCATCGACCCGGCGTTGGTGTTCATCCTCACGCGGCGCCAGGTGACGTTCATGGCCAAGGCGCCGCTGTTCAAGCTGCCCGTCATCGGCTGGCTGTTGAAGGGATTGAACGCGCTGCCGGTGTATCGCAAGCAGGACGACCCGACGCAGATGGGGCGCAACGAGGGCACGCTGGATGCGGCGAAGGGCGCGCTCGTGCAGGGGCGGGCCATCACCATCTTTCCGGAGGGCAAGAGCCACTCGGAGCCGGAGCTGGCGGAGCTGAAGACGGGAGCGGCGCGCATCGCGCTCAACGCCGCGCGCGAGGGCGCCCCGGTGCGCATCGTCCCGGTGGGGCTCACCTACGCGGAGAAGAACGTCTTCCGCAGCGAGGTGCTCATCGACCAGGGAGCGCCCATCGACGTGCAGGCCTTCCTGCCGAAGGACGCGGCGTCGGAGCAGGACGCGGTGCGCGCGCTGACGGAGCGGGTGGCGGAGGGCCTGCGCTCGGTGACGCTGAACCTGGAGCAGTGGGCGGACCTGCCGGTGGTGCAGGTGGCGGAGCAGCTCTATGCCTTCCGCCAGGGTGGCGCGCTGGACGCGGAGCGGCTGCGGCTGTGGGCGCGCGGCGTGCGGCTGTTCCGGACGCAGGAGCCGGAGCGCTACGAGCGCCTGCGCCAGCACCTGTCCTCGTTCGGCAGCCGGATGGCGCTGGTGCAGGCCGCGCGGCCGGAGGACCTGTCCGTGGAGTACCGCCCGGGCAACGTGGTGCCGTTCGCGGTGAAGACGCTGGCGCGGCTGGTGTTCGGGCTGCCGCTGTTCGCGCTGGGGCTGGCGGTGTTCGCGCTGCCCTATCCGTTGCCCCGGATGGCGGCGCGGCGGGCGGAGCTGGACATCCAGGCCACGGTGAAGTTCCTCACCGCGGTGGTGGTGTCCGTCGTGTGGTGGTGGGGCCTGACGGCGGTCGCGGCGGTGTGGGGC
>NZ_RAWR01000209.1:0-18603 GCF_003986945.1 Corallococcus sp. AB018
GGGTGGGGGAGGCCGGGAGATCTCAGTCTGAAAAACAGGCCCTGCCTTCCGTGGACCGGGAGGCAGGGCCTGGCGCCCTTCACGCCGCGCGCACGAAGCGGGCCTTGTTGCGTTCAATCCACCGGGCCAGCGACTGCACCTGGGGATTCAGCTCGCGCGTGAGCCCGGGGTCCCGGGCGGCGCAGTACTCCTCTGAAAAGTCCCGCATGAACTGGAACATGTTCGCGAGCTCCGACGCGCCGGGGAAGTTGAACGTCCGGTAGACCTCCGGCTCCATGGAGTGGAAGCGCACCTCCTGTCCCAGCACCTGCTGCAGCGTCTGGGCGATCTCCTGGCCCGTCAGGTGCTCGCTGGCCAGCCCCACCGTCCGGCCCGCCCATGCCTCCGGCCCGCGCTGGAAGAGGGTGTGGACGCATCCGCCCACGTCCTCCGTGGCGATGCCGGGCAGCTTCTGGTCCTCCGTGGGCAGCACGAAGTCGAACGTGCCGTCGGCGTTGCGCTTTCCTCCCAATCCGAACGACAGCAGGTTCTCCCACGAGAACGAGGTGCGCACGAACGTCACCGGCAGGTCCAGGCCGCTGAAGTACGCATCGCTCGCGCCCTTCACGTCGAACTGCGGCACGCGGTAGTGCCTCTTGAGCATGGGCATCCGCGTGTCTTCCGGAGGGATGAGGCGCCGGGTGTCTTCCTGGGTGGACCAGATGACGTGCGCCACCCCCGCCTCCTTCGCGGCGTGCGCCATCGTCCGCGCCTGTGCCAGCTCGCGCTCCGGGTCGGGCTTCTCCCAATAGCTGGTGACGCAGAAGGCGCCGTGCGCTCCGGTGAACGCGGCCTTCAGGCTCTTCGCGTCGCTCACGTCCGCCGCGACGACCTCCGCGCCCAGCTTCGCCAGCCGGCGCGCCAGCTCCGAGCCTGGCTTGCGCGTGAGCGCGCGCACCGTGAAGCCGCTCTGCGTGTCCGCGAGGATGGCGCGCGCGAGGCCGCCTCCCTCTTCGCCCGTTGCTCCCACCACCGCGATGATCTTCTTGTCCATGGTCATGTCCTGTCGTCCTGAAGTCTGGGAATGAAGCCGGCTCATCCGCCCACGACGGGGCCGGGCAGGCTGGGGCTCAGCGCGGGGAGGAAGGCGAGCGCCAGGCCCGCGTAGGCCCGCAGCAGCCGCTTCTCACCGCGCCGCAAGAGCAGGCAGTTTCGCGTGTTGCGCGACAGGTCCGCCTCCTGGAGCAATTGCTCGTCCTCCTCCAGCGTCGTCTCGAAGCCCGCGAGCCGTGCCTCGCACGCGTCGTGGATGTAGCGGAAGACGCGCTCCTCCGTCTCCGCGCTCAGCGGTGGCACTTCGCCCAGGCCCTGCTCCTCGCGGGCCTCCTCGGCGAGCCGGGCCAGCTCCCGCGCGTTCGCGCACGCCACGCGCAGGAAGGAGAACATCGCCACCGTGGAGGCGTGCCCGTAGTGCAGCGGCACCTCGAAGCGGCGCCGCGACGGCGGAGTCGCCAGCGCGAGCAGCTCCCGCTTTCCCTCCGCCTCCACCGCGTCCTCGGGCACGCCCAGGTAGAGCACCAGCGTGTCGTCCGGGTTGTCCTCCGGCACGAAGCCGTAGCTCAGCAGGAACCGGCAGCTGGACTTGATGCCATAGCTGATGTGCAGTTCCTCGCGCGCGGCCACGGGCTCGTGCGCCACCAGCACGAAGGCCTCACCGTCCTCCGTGTTGCCCCACACCAGGCGCGGCGAGGCCCGGTGGTTGAGCATGTCCGCCACCGGCACGAAGCACCGCGTGAGCTTGCCCGCCACCGTCAGGCCGAAGCTGCGGCTGATCAACACGTGCTGCGCCCAGAGGTACGCGTCGGGCGTGAAGCGCTCGAAGCCCGGCACCCGCTGCGCCAGCATGGCGTAGCGAGCGAGCAGCATCTCCTTCCACCGCGCCACCTCGCGCAGCGCGGAGGAGCCCTGGAGCAGCGACAGTTCCTGCGCGTCGAAGAACAGCGGCAGGTGCGGGAAGGACTGGGGCAGCACGTCCAGGTACGGCTTCCAGGCCGAGTCCTCGCGCTCCTTCTCCTGGAGCAGGAATGCCGCCAGGTAGCACTCCTCGCTCGTGTCCGGTGCGTGCGCGTCGATGAGCCGGCCGATGTCCGACGCTCTCGCGACGTCCAGCGTCACCAGGCACGCGCGCGGCACCCGCAGCACCTCTTCTCCCGCCGCGATGGGCACCTTGGCGAAGACGCCACGCTCGTCGCCCTCCAGATGACCCACCCACAACTTCGGGAAGCTCGCGCCCGCCTGCCTGCTCCACTGGAGTGCGAGGTGTTCCTTCAGGGGGTTCGCTTCCTCGAGGGTGTCCTGCTCCGCTTCCTGTCGCGCGCTCATTGGCTCCGCCATGCGTTCGGGGGGTGAACGCCAGGAAGACGCTGGTCGCTACGGCTTGTGATTTCCCGTGGATTTCCGGGCTGCCCTTTTTGGAGATGATCAAGGGTTGTTCACAGACATCTCGCTGCTCCGTTTCCAGATGCACTTTTGGAGCCCTGGAAACCGTGAGCGAAAACACCAATCCCTCTTTCTGGCGTGTATGGGAGCAGCACAAGGAGCCGTTGTTGCAGCAGGCGCTGCGGCTGATGGGCGGGAACGTGGTGGACGCGGAGGACGCGGTGGACACCGCGATGCTCCGGGCCCACCAGAACTACGTGTCGCCCGGGAAGATCCTCAACCCGAGGGCGTGGCTGGGACGCATCCTCCACAACGTCTGCATGGACATCCACCGCGAGCGCCAGCGCTGGGGCGACACCGAGGAGTGGATGGAAGACCTGGAGTCCGCGGAGCCTCAGTCCCAGGAGCAGCTGCCCGACGCGGGCCTGCTCCAGCGCGAGAGCGCCGCGGCGGTCCGCGAATGCATCGAGGCGCTGCCCCCCAATCTGAGGGTGCCCCTGGTGATGCGCTACCTCCAGGACATGTCCTATGCCGACATTGCTGAACAGCTCCGGTTGACCAGTTGCAACGTGAGAAAGCGCATCCAGCTCGCGTACGGAATCCTTCGGACCACCCTTTCGCAAGAGCCGTGCCCCCGCTGAGCGCAAGTCCGTGCTCCGTCCGGGCAGGCCGGCGGAGCACGGCTCGCGCGACTCATTCCGGGAGAATGCGCGAGCGCACGTAGCGCCCCGGAGCCGCTTCAATGACGCGAAGCCCTCCCTCGCCGGGGATCCGGGCTGGGACGCGTTCTCCCGAACGCTCGGATTGCCAATACCCCCAGTCCGCCCACCAGGACCCTGAGTGTTCTTTTGCGTCCTGAAGCCACGCATCGGCGTCCGCGTGCGACGCAATTCCATCCGCGTCCATGAAGGACGCCGATGCGTCCGGTGTCGACGCAATCACATCCGTCTTGCCGCGGAGCGCAATCTCATCCGCGTCCTGGAATGACGCGACTGCGTTTGAATGCGACGCAAATACATCCGCGTTTGGGATGGACGCGGGCGCGTTTCCAGGTGACGCGCCCGGACGGGGCTTCGGGACCCAATAGCGATACCGGTTCGCGGACGGCGGGTTGATGACGCCAGCGACATGGCCCGAGCCCGCGAGCACGAACCGCACGGGACCCCGGTAGTTCCTCGCTCCCCGGTACACCGAGCGGAAGGGCGCGATGTGGTCCTCCCGGCAGGCTTGCACGTAGAGGGGCGTCTTCACGCGGCCCAGGTCCAGGGGGACGCCAGCGAGCGACAGCGCGCCCGGCTGGACCAGGCGGTTGTGCAGGTACAGCTCCCGCAGGTACGTCGCGTGCGCGCGCGCGGGCATGCGCGTGGGGTCGGTGCTCCACGCGAGGAAGTCACTGGGGGCCGGCTCCCGGCCGAGCAGGTAGTTGTTCACCACGAAGGGCCAGACCAGGTCCTTCGCTCGGAGCAGGTTGAAGGTGGTCATCATCTCCAGCCCCTCCAGATAGCCGCGCTCGCGCATGTGGGCCTCCAGCCGCTCCAACCGCGGCGCGTCGATGAAGGCCCCCAGGTCCCCCGGTTCGCTGAAGTCCACCTGAGTGGTGAGCAGCGTCGCGCTGACGATGAGCGAATCATTCTGGGCGGCGAGCCACGCGAGCCCCGACGCCAGCAGCGTTCCTCCGATGCAGTAGCCCAGCGTGGAGACCCGCTCCTCGCCGGTGGCGCGGCAGACGGCCTCCAGCGCGGCAATCAGTCCGTGCACGAGGTAGTCCTCCCAATCCACGTCCGCGTGCGTTTCGTCGGGGTTCACCCAGGAGATGAGGAACACCGTGTACCCGCGGTCCACTGCCCAGCGGACGAACGAGTTCTCCGGGCGCAGGTCCAGGATGTAGAACTTGTTGATCCACGGCGGCACCACCAGCAGCGGCTGGCGGTAGACGGTGGGCGTAGTGGGCCGGTACTGGATGAGCTGGAACAGGCGCTCCTCATGGACCACGTCGCCCGGCGTGGTGGCCAGGTTCTCCCCCAGCCGGAACGTCCGCCGGTCCGTCATGCGCGTCGCCAACTGGCCCTGGCCCCGCGCCAGGTCCTCGCACAGCGCCTCCAGTCCCTTGATCAGGCTCATGCCGTGGGACTCGCGCGCGGCGCGGAGCACCTCTGGGTTGAGCGCGGGGAAGTTGGACGGAGACAGCGCGTCGGTGAGCTGGCGCGCGTAGAAGCGCGCCTGGTGCGCCGTGTGCTTGTCCACGCCCGGCGCTTGGGCCACCAGGTGCTCCAGCCAGTCCGCGCCGGTGAGGTACGCGCGGCGCAGGCCGTCGAAGAAGGGCTGCTCCCTCCACGCCGGGTCTCGGAAGCGGCGGTCCGGCGCGGAAGGGGCGGGCTCCGGTGGGACGCCCCCGCGCAGGGAGCGTCCCCACAGGTCGATTCCCGCCGCGAGCATCCGCTGGGGGTCCATCGCCAGCCGGAGGAGGACTTCCAGGAAGGCGCGCCGCATGGGCTCCAGGGATGCGTTCATTCGCGGCCTCCTTCAGTACATGTGCTGCCCACCATTGATGGTGAGCGTGGAGCCGGTGATGAAGCCGGCCTTGTCGGAGGCGAGGAACGTCACGGCGCGGGCGATTTCGTCGGCGCGCCCCAGGCGGCCCACTGGGATGCGCGTGCGAATGCGCACCAGTTCCTCCGGAGGCACGGTGCGCACCAGGTCCGTGTCGATGTAGCCCGGCGCGATGAGGTTGGCGGTGACGCCGCGGGCGGCGCCCTCGCGCGCCAGCGCCACGGTGAAGCCATGCATGCCCGCCTTGGCCGCCGCGTAGGCCGTCTGTCCCAGCTGGCCCGTCTGCCCGTTGATGGACCCGATGTTGATGATGCGGCCGAAGCCACGCTCGCGCATCGGGCCCACCACGACGTTGCACAGGTTGAAGCACGAGGTGAGGTTCGTCTGGATGACCTCGTTCCACTGCTCGGACGTCATCTTGTGCAGCATGGCGTCCCGGGTGATGCCGGCGTTGTTCACCAGCACCTCGATGGGACCCAGCGCTTCGACGATCTTCTTCACGCCCGCGACACACTGGGCGGTGTTGGCGGCGTCGAAGCGGAACGCCGGGATGCCGGTGCGCCCCGTGAAGGTCTGCGCCGCCTGCTCATTCGCATAATAGGTGACCGCCACGCGGTAACCCTGCTGCCGCAGGGCGTCGGCGCTCGCCGCGCCAATGCCGCGCGTTCCTCCTGTCACCACTGCCACGCGTCCACTCATGTCTGTCTCCAGGGTTGAAAGTTGCGCCTGAAGGACGCGGACGCCCGCCGGGTGTGAAATTCATGACCTCGGAGGCCGGCGTGGATTCACAACCGCGTGGCCGCGGCCGTCCCTGGAGCGCTGCCTCGGGGAGCGGGGGACTGGGAAGGGTGGATTGGGATCCATCAGCCCCCCGCTCCTCCGGGGCGGCACTCCACCGCAGCATTCGCGAGAGGACATCCATGACACAGCCGCAAGCACCCCAGGAGCGCCCGCAGGTCATCGTCGTCTTTCAAGGCGGCGGGGCCCTGGGCGCCTACCACGTGGGGGCCTATCAGGCCCTGGAGGAGGCTGGCCTGCATCCGGACTGGGTCTCCGGCATCTCCATTGGCGCCTTCACCGCCGCGCTGGTCGCGGGCAACCGCCCGGAGCAGCGGATCGAGCGGCTGGAGGCGTTCTGGCGCGAGGTGTCCTGGCCGGGCAGTGAGTGGGGCTCGCTCTTCAAGGGCCGTCTGCGCCAGCTCTTCAACCTGGGCAGCCACATGACCAGCCTGCTCTTCGGCCAGCCCGGCTTCTACGCGCCCCGCGCGCTGTCCCCGCTGCTCGCGCCGCCGGGCTCTCCGGAGGCGCTGAGCTTCTATTCCACCCGGCCCATGCGCTCGACGCTGCGGCGGCTGGTGGACTTCGAATACATCAACTCCCGTGCGACGCGGCTGAGCCTGGGTGCCACCCGTGTGAGCGACGGCCACCTGGTGTTCTTCGACAACACGCGAAGCGCCCTGGGGCCGGACCATGTGCTCGCCAGCGGCGCGCTGCCGCCCGCCTTCCCGCCCAGCCTCATCGACGGGGAGCTGTACTGGGACGGCGGCTGCGTCACCAACACGCCGCTCAACGCCATCCTGGACGACCCGCCCCAGCGGCACTCCCTGGTCTTCATGATTGATTTGTTCGAGGCGCGCGCGCCGCTGCCCCAGAACATGGACGAGGCGAGCTGGCGCATGAAGTCCATCCAGTTCGCGGGCCGCACGTCGCAGCAGGTGGACCAGTTCGCGACCGTGTGGAACCTGCGCCAGACCTCGAGCCGGGTGACGCGGCATATGTCAGCGTCCTCGCCGCTCGCGTTCAGCGACGAGCCCCTGGCGAAGCCCGCGCCCCGGCTGGACATCATCCACCTGACGTACCAGCGCGGTGAGCACCAGATCTCCAGCAGCGATGCGGAGTTCTCCCGCGCCTCCATCGCGGAGCGCCAGGCGGACGGCTACCGGGACATGAAGCGTGCCCTGGCGACCTCGCCGTGGACGCAGCCCGTGGCGAACGGGCCCCAGGCGTTCGGTGACGAGGACCTGGCGCCGGCCGAAGGGGGCGCCGTCGTCCACCGCCTCTAGAAGAACCCACCTGTCTTGACCCGAAGGAGCAATGCCATGACCGAAGCGAAGAGAGTCGATCCGTACGCCCACCTGATGGACCTGGGGCGGGGCGCCCTGCACCAGGCCATCGCCGCCCAGCGCTCCGCGCTCGAATACTCCCGCCAGTTCGTGGAGGGGGACGCCGCCGCGCGGCCGCTGCGCTCGCAGCACGAGGAGTGGGCGCGCAAGGCGCTGGAGACCCTGGCGCCGTTCTACGCGCTGGAGCAGCTGGTGCACGACCAACTGCTGAAGGCGCAGGCCAGCATCTTCGAGCTGGCCGACGACACCCTGCGCAACCTCACGCTGCACGGTGTGGAGCGCCGCGGGCACCGCTCGACCTGAGCCCTGGGCATCGCGAAGCTCGAACCCCGGGGGGCCCTTGCGCGCCGCCCGGGGTTCTTGTTGTTTCAAACCGTCAGCGCGGAGCCAATGGCAGACGCACGGCCGGGTCGCCCAGGAGCACGTAGCCGCCCAGGTCCTGACGGAGCATCCACAGGTGCGAGCGCCGCAGCGGATCCACCGTGGAGGGCTTCCCGGCGCTCCGGGCTGCCTCCTCCTGGTCATACAACGTGGTCAGCTCCAGGTTGGCCTGGTGGCTCCCGCGCAGCAGCCAGCTCAGGCCCAGGCCCACGCGCCGGCCCCGCGCCAGCTGCTGGAGCGGCTCCATGAAGCGGGACACCTTTCCCTGGCGGTGGTCGCGGTCCTGGAAGCCATACGTCCACGCCAGGTCCACGTGGCCGATGACCGCCAGCGGTCCCTGGGGGTTGGCCAGCACGGACTGCGGCAGCGCGGCGACGAAGGGGCGTTCCCCGGGCCGGGGCAGCGCCGCGGTGAGTGACTCCAGCCTCCCGCTGAACTGGCCTCCCGCCTGCAACTGCTTCAGCCAGTGATGGAAGGCGCTGCGCGACGGAGTGCCCGCGCCGAAGCACGCGAAGAGGAACCAGATGCCGCCGGGCAGGAAGGGCCGCTGGGCCAGCGCCGCGCCATCCAGGTGCTGGCCTTCGCCCAGGTTGAGCGCCCCCTGGAGCGCGAGCTTCGCGTCGGTGCTCCGCCAGCCCGCGCGGGGACTGCCCAGGCCGTGGCTCATGGAGAAGAGCAGGGTGGGTTCCTGGAGCGCGGCCTGCTCCAGCAGCGCGTTGGCGCCGGGCTCTCCCGGCACGCCCAGCTCCAGCACGTCCCTCGCGGGGAAGCGGCCCAGCTCCCGCGCCTGCCGGGCCGACGCGATGGCCGGGGCCACCAATGACTGGTAGCCCGTCCGCGTCGCGGCGGTGCCGTCGTGGACGGTGAAGAAGAGCGAGCGGGGCTGGCGCTCGGCGGAGGGCGCGTTCTCCCAGCGCAGCACCTTGTCCACGTAGGCCGCGTAGTCCTCGTCGCGCCGGAAGGCCAGCCGCCCCACGTAGGCGTCGTGGGCCGCGGCCTGCTGCAGCTCGAAGGGCACCTGGTGGAAGTCCCCCAGGAAGAGCAGGTAGCGGGGCCGGTCCGCCACGGGCACCGCTTCGTCGTCCAGCACGACGCGCACCCAGCGGGTGAAGTCCTCCAGGTTCCGCCCCTCCGCCGCCAGCTCCGCGCTCACCCGGTAGACGCGCACCGGGTGGCCCTCCTGCTGCTCCTGCCGGTGCCGGCGCAGGGGCTCCATCAGCGCGAGCAGCCGGTCGCCTTCAGGGCCTTCCGGCGCGACCAGCCCCCAGCGCTGCGCGGGCAGGGAGTTGGGGTCTTCCCCGTCGTCCCAGAGGTGGCGCTCCTCGCGCCCCTGCGCGTCGTCGTCGCGCGGAGCCTGCATCGCGGCGTCGGCGGGCAGGCCGTCGGGGGCCACCGGCTCGTGTGAATCGGCGTGGGACAACAACAGCTCGACGTTCTGCGTGCTCATCTTTGGGGATGGCTCCTGGCGTGCGCGCCCGGGAAGTCGTGCGCGTGACGGCAGGACGCGGCGGAGGGCGGCCGTGTGAGCCGGGGATGTCTGGCGTTGGCATTCACACACAAATGGCGTGCGACGTCCTGTGGACGCAGTGCCCGGCACATCCGCCGTCAACCCAATCCCAGGAGCACGCCCATGCAGTCCGCCGCCCAGCTGTCCGCTTACATCATCGCCTTCGCGGGTGCCGCCCGCACCGCGCAGCGCCTCATGTCGTCCGGCATGGATCCGATGACGATCGCCGAGTACTACTTCGAGGTGAACCTCACGAGCGACTTCGAGATCAAGAGCGAGACGGACGTTGCCCTCAACGTCTGGCGCATGAGCATCAAGGAGAAGCTCACGCTCGACTACAAGGAGCACATGGGGCTCACCGTGAAGTGCACCATCAAGCCCGCGGCGTTGCTCGCGGCCCAGGGTGGCAGCACCGGCGGCGGCGCCTGAAGCCAGCCGTCTGTCTGACCGGAACACGCTGAAGCAAGACACACCCGTCGCCGCCGGTGCTTCGTTCTGGAGCACCGGCGGTGGCGGCTCGCCATCCACCCTTCTTCCTCCCATCCCATCCCATGGCAAAGCCCAATCCCACGCCTGACCACGCGCAAGTCCTCATCCACGACCTCATCCTGGCCGTCCAGTCCTCGCTGGACATCGCGGAGGAGACGGCCCGAAAGCACTATTCCTTCTCCGTGGCGGAGCTGGAGGTCTCCGCCAGCTTCGAGTTCGAGATGACGGAGCAGGACAGCGACATCCCCGAGGACAAGCCGCAGCCCAAGCGCTGGTTCTCCCTCTTCGGCGGCGGCACCAAGAAGGAACACACGCGCCTGCACGACCTCAACGAAAAGGACTCCAGCAAGCTCACGGTGCGCATGCTGTTCCGTCCCGGAGGCAAGCACCTGGCGGGCGGCACCGTCGAGTCCTCCGACGGCAGCGCCTCCACGGAGGAGGAAGCGACGACCGAGCCCGCGTCCACTCCGTCCAAGCGCAAGTAGACGCCATGACGACAACGGAGCCCGCGGCCTTCTTGAGGTCGCGGGCTCTTCGTGTTTCAGATCACTTCTTGTCCAGCAGCCGCAGCGCGCGCTGGTAGTAGGCCTCGCGCGAGGCCTTGCCGTTGTAGCCGCCGTTGATGCGCCGGGTGATGGCGTCGAACTCGCCCTTGTCGGCGTGCTTGTTGAGGTTGCGGCTGTTCCAGAACCAGGCGGCGGTGCGGAAGCCCACGTCCAGGTCGGCCGCGCGGGCGGGGTTCTCCTCCAGGTCCAGCTCCAGCGCCTTGCCCGCGGCGCGGTAGTTGGTGCGGCCGGTGATTTGAATGGGCCCGCGGCCCTTGTAGCGCGCGCCGTCACCCGGCTTGACGTTGCCCAGGTCCTTGCGCCGCTCGTAGGCGCGGCCGGTCGCCAGTTCCTCGAAGTAGCGGAACTCGGCGCTCTCGTGCGCCAGTTGCGCCAGGAACGCGGCCTGGCGGCGCGGGGTGTTGATGCCCGCCTCGGACATGGCGTCGTTCAGATGCGGCAGCACCTCTTGCGCGCGCGCCTTGGGCAGCCGGGGCAGGAACGAACGCATCTGCTCCAGCGTCAGCGCCTGGAATGTTTCGCCTTTCGGCTCGGTGGACTCGTCGGACTGCGAGGGTTTGGGGGACTTGGAACCAAAGCCAAAGAGGGCCATCGGGTGGACTCCCGGGTTGCCGGCCCCGGCGGAGGCCGGGCCGTGGGTGCCTGGAAGACGCCGGGTGTCTGGGATTTGTGAGCGCCGCTGTGAGGCTTCAGGGCTCGTCCGGGAGCGGTGCGCGTCCGTGCCGCTGCTCACACGCGGCGTTGGCCTCCAGGGCCTTCGCGGGCAGGTCGCCCAGCAGGCCGCGCCGCTCGCCGGGCGTCAGGCACGCGGAGCTGGTCGCCTGGAGCTTCTCCTGGAGCCGCTCGATGGGGAGCGGTTCGCGCGGACGCCACACCCGGGCGCTTCCGTCCGTGGAGCCGGTGACGAGCCGGGGCTCCTCCGCGCGGGGGCTGAACACGGCCGAGGTCACCTCGCCCTCGTGCGCGGAGAGGACGAGGTACGGCTCACCGGGCGCGTCCGTGAGCCAGACGCGGGCACGGCCGTCCGCGCACGCGGTGACGACGCGGCCGCCATCCGGGCTCCAGGCGGCCCAGGGCACCGGCGCGTCGTGGCGCAGGAGCGCGCGCACGCCTCGCACGCGGCCGTTCTCCACGGTCCAGAGGCGCGCCGTGCCGTCCTGCGAGGACGTGAGCACCTGGGTGGGATCCTTCGGGTGGAACGCGGCGGAGAGGACCCAGTCGTCGTGGCTGTAGAGCGTGGCGGTGAGGCGCCCCTCCGCGCTCCAGATGCGGGCGGTGCCATCTTGAGATGCGGTGATGAGGCGCTGGCCGTCGGGGCTGAAGGCCACGGAGCGGACCTGGTCGCCGTGGCCCTCCAGCGCGACGGGCGGCTGCGTCCCAGCCACGTTCACGATGCGGGTGGCACGCGGGCTGGATGCGAGCGCCACGCGCTGTCCATCGGGGCTGAAGGCGGCGCCGAAGAAGGGCTCGCGCTGGGCCGTCAGCACGCGCCGGCCCGCCGTGCTTCCGTCCGCTGGCCACAGGCGCGCGGTGCCATCCAGCGAGGCCGTCAGCAGCCACCGGCCATCCGGGCTGAAGACCACGGAGCGCACGTCCTGCGCATGGCCCCTGAGGACGTGCGTGGCCCGGCCGTCCTCCGACCAGAGGCGCACTGCCCCGTCCTGCGACGCCGTGGCCACCTGCGTGCCGTCCGGGCTGAAGGCCACGGACCAGAGGAAACCCGCGGACGTCTGCAGTGGGAGCGAATCCTGGGGCGCGTCCAGACGCCACACTCGCGCGGTGGTGTCGACGGAGGCGGTGACGACCTGCTTGCCGTCCGGACCGAAGCCGCCCCACAGCAGGGTGGACCGGTGGCCGAGCAGCAGTCGGGGCGGCGTGTCCTCGCGCGCGGACCACAGCCGCGCCGTGGTGTCCGAGGAGACGGTGAGGATCCACTCGCCCAGCGGTCCCCCGAAGGTGGCCAGGCGCACGGCGCCCTGGTGGCCGCGCAGCACGCGGGGCTCGCCTCGCCCGTCGGCCCGGAAGAGGCGCGCGGTGGTGTCCACCGACGCGGTCACCACCCATTGCCCGTCGGGGCTGAAGCGCGCGGTGGTCAGCTCGCCCTGGTGTCCCTTCAGCGCCACGGGGGCGGTGGCGCCGTTGATGGGCCAGACGCGCGCGACGCCGTCCCGGGCCAACGTCAGCACGTGGGTGCCTTCCGGGTCGAACGTGGCGGAGGTGACGGGGGCGGAGTGGGGCAGCTCGCGCGGGCCTTCCGTCCCCTCCACGCGAACCAGGCGCGCGGTGCCGTCCAGCGAGGCCGTCAGCAGCCACCGTCCATCCGGACTGAAGGCCACGGTCTGCACGGCGCCCCGGTGCCGCACCTCGCGCGGCTCGCCGGTGCCGTCCACCCGCCACAGCCGCGCCAGCCCGTCTCGCGAGGCCGTGGCCACGCGCTGGCCGTCCGGGCTGAAGGCGCCCCACTGCACGACGCCGCGGTGCCGGAACGTGTGCAGCAACGCGCCGTCCGCCGTGTTCCACAGCCGCGCCGTGCCGTCGTGCGAGGAGGTGAGCACGCGCTGTCCTCCCGCCGGGCTGAAGGTGGCGTGGTAGACGGGCCCCGCGTGGCCGGTGAGCACGACCGGCGCGCCCTCGCCACTGGTCCGCCACAGCCGCGCGGTGCCGTCCTTCGACGCCGTCACCACGCGCTGCCCGTCCGAGCTGACCTCCACGTGGACCACGGCCTGGGCGTGGCCGCGCAGCACCGCGCGGCTCAGTGGCTCCTGGAGGACCGCGGACACATCCTGGGCCCAGCCCTGGAGCCGGCCGGGCTCCTGGACCTCTCGAAGCATGAGCAGGGCCAGCGTGGGATTGTCCCGCCGCAGCTTCCGGGCGACGTCCAGCAGCACCAGGTCCCGGGCGCGCTGCGCGTGGTGCTGCGCCTCCTGCCGCTCACTCTGGGCCCGGGCCTCCAGCTGGCGCGCGTTCCATGCGAGCGCCGCCATGCCCCCCGCCACCACCAGCGCGGCCACCAGCATCCGCACCAGGCGCTGGCGCGCCGACGCGTCGTGGGCCTCGGCGGAGGCCATGCTGGCGTCCAGCAGTTGGAGGACGTCCTCGCCCGGCTCCTCGCTGTAGCGCCGCAGGATGTCCTGCGCGTAGCCCAGCCGGCTTCCGGACAGGAGGTAGGGCGCGCCGCCGTCGGGAGCGCTCCGGTGCGCGATCCAGTCCCGGGCCCAGGACTCCAGCTCGCGGAAGTGTTGGATGCGCTCGCGGTCCGCGCGGGCCCACTCCGCCAACTCTGGCCAGGTGCGCAGCAGTGACTCGTGCGACAGCTGCAACCACTCCACGCCCGACGCGTCCTCTTCACGGGTCAGCAGCCGCGCGGTGAGCAGGACGCCCAGCACCCGGTCGAAGTCGGCGCGGGGCTCCAGTGGAGTGGGGCGCAGCTGCTGCGAGCGCACCCGCCGACGCCTGCCATGTGAGGGCCCGCCCTGGAAGTCCACCAGCTCCACCAGCAGCCGGCGCGCCTGCTCCTGCGCGCTCGGGGGCAATGATCCATAGAGCCGGTTCGCCGCCCGCTTCAGCGCCCCCGCGACGCCGCCCAGGGCCGCGTAGGCACGGTGGGTGAGCTGCTGTCCCTCGCGCTCCTCCCAGAGTTGATCCAACGCGTACTGGAGCAGCGGCAGCGACCCGGGCTCCTGCCCCACCTCCTGGAGGAGCCGGTCCACCAGCCCGGCCTCGAAGCGCAGGCCCACTTTGTGCGCGGGGCCCTCGATGGCCGCTCGCAGCGCATCACCCTGGAGCTCCGTGACGAAGAGGCGGTGGGCGTCCGAATACACGGCTGCGTCCAGGCGCGTGCCCTCCTCGTCCACCACCAGGTCGCCGCAGCGTCCCAGGTAGTCCACCTGGAGCGTGGCCAGCACCACCACCCGGCGCTCTGGATCCTTCGCGAGGCTCCACAGCGCGGTGGCCAGGTCGCGGCGCGCCGGGGACTCCATCGCGGTGAAGAGGTCCTCGAAGGGGTCCACCAGCAAGAGCTGCCAGCGCTCGGGTGGGAACTGGCGCACCTCGTGGAGCGCCTCCGCCGCGCCTTGTCCGGGCTTGAGCAGCCGCACCTCCCAGTCCGCGGCCCGAAGCTCCTGGGGCAGACCCGCGAGGGCGAGCGAGGACTTGCCGCTGCCGGAGACGCCGGCCAGCACCTGGAAGCGGGGACGCTGGCCCTCCACGGCTTCGTGGACGCGCTGGAGCAGCTCCTGCTGGAGCGACTCGCGGCCGAAGAAGAAGCGGCGGTCCTCCTGCTGGAAGGGCAGCAGGCCCCGGTAGGGCCGGAGCGCCACCGGGCGCGTGTCTCCGCCGTGCTCCGCGCGCGCGTAGAGCTGGAGCGAGATGTGATCCACCGCGGTGGTGTCCAGCGCCAGCAGTCGGCGGGCGTGCCCCACTGCCTCCTCCAGCGACGCGGGCGTCACCAGCAGCGCGCGGTAGAGGGCGCGCGTGAGCACCACGGAGCCCGGCACGGAGAGCAGCAGGCGCGAGGCCACCACCGCGGGCAGTCCCGCGCGATGGAGCGCCTGGGCCACGCTGCCCAGGTGGTTGTCCGTCGCGCCCGCGCCACTCTGGCACGCGCACAGCACCACCAGCCGCAACGTCGCCGCGTGGGGCATGAGCAGCTGACGCAGAGTCGCGCCATCCACCAGCTCCGGTTCGCCGCCCTCCCATGACGCGTCCCAGCGCAATCCATACGTCTGCCCGCGCCGGCCGCCGTGGCACAGCAGGTGGAGCACGGACACGGGTTCGCCGGGCCGGTTGAGCGCCTCCGACAGCGACGCCAGCGAGACGTGCGGCAGGACGTCCCGGTCCGGCTCGAATGGGTACGCGCCCTTTCGACAGGCTTCGCTCAACTCCCGCTGATGCGCACGGGCCGGCACCTGGCCTCCGGCGGCGGACCAGGCGAAGAGGACGCGGCCCTGCTGGGAGGTGCCCTGCGTGGGCAGGTCTCCGGACGCGGGCCATTCGTAGCGGATGAAGACGCCGGGCAGCTCCGCCACGGTGCGCCCGGAAGTGCCCAGCGTGAGCAGCTCCCAGGGCAACGCGAAGAGCTCCGCCGCGGCGAAGCGGAAGGTGAGGTGCACCGGGCGCCCCACCTTGACGGCGGCGGCGATGTCGTTGGCCTGAGCGTCCCAGCCCACGCCTTCCAGGAACGCGCGCAGCCGTTCTCCCAGACGCTGCACCACGTTGCGGTCCGGCTGGGGCTTCTCCAGCTCCGCGAGGTCCGACAGGAGCGCCGGCTCCCAGTCGAGCGCCGCGCGCGCGTAGCTGCCCCGGGCGCGCCGCAAGAGGTACTCCTGCGGCTCCATCCGGAAGTGGAAGGGGTCGCCCGCCTCCTGCGCGCGGACCAGCTCCAGCAGCAGCTCCAGTGGCGCGGGCTTCGCGACAGCGGCGCTCATGGCGAGGCCGCGGGGGTGGACACGGCGGGCTGTCCGTCCTGGCGCACCAGCCGTCCATCCAGGTCGTAGAGGGAGCTGGCCTGCTCCAGGAAGTGGAAGGGCAGCTTGATGTCCAGCTGCCGCGCCCGCCGCAGGTGGATGGCGAGGTCCGGCGGGGAGATGACCCCCATGGGCAGCCGCGACGCCGGGAGGCGCGAGCCCAGCACCTCCAGCATGTAGCGCGCGCTCAGCTGGCCGGCGCTCTTGAAGGGCACGCCAATGGACATGACCGCGCTGGAGTTCCCCTCGCGCACGGCCTCGCGCACGGAGCCCAGCACCGGAATGCCTTCGGAGTATCGGTCGATGCGCTCCAGTTCGTCGTACACCGCGGAGGAGGTGGTGACCCAGAAGAGGCTGTGCCGGCCGTCGGGGTCTATCTGCCGCATCGCGCGGGCCATGCGCGGAAGCTGTTCGGAGAGCGTCTCCTCCGCGCCACGCTTGCCCTCCACCGCCAGCTCCAGCAACTGGAAGCCGTCCCGCGCGGACAGGCGCCGCATGGCCTCCGCCTCCACCTCCACCGTGCTCTGGTTGCGGCGGTCGTACACCACCGTCAGCGCCTTCAACGGGCCCAGCAGCTCCTGGAGGTAGTGCAGCTGCACGTCGGGGGAGAGCGACAGCGAGACGAAGGCCATGTTGTCCGGCTTGGCCTGCTGTGAAGCGCCTTCCTCGAAGCCCAGCCACAGCTCCGGCGCCTTGCACAGCGCCACCACCGGCGTGGGCTGGTTGCCGAAGCGGTTGTAGAGAAAGCGCGTCGCGTCCGAGCCCATGGCGACGATGAGGTCGAACTGGCCGGAGTCCGCCAGCGCCAGCATCCGCTCCTGTTCCTCGCGGCCCGTGCCGAGCTTGTAGAGCGTGAGGCCCACCCGCACGCGCTGATTGCGCAGCACGGGCAGCATGCCCTCCAGGATCCAGTTGAGGCTGCTCTGGGCCACGGTGAGCAACACCAGCACCTCGCGCACCTGGAGCTGGGGCGTGGGTGGCTGTTCAGGGGTGATGAGGATCCGCTGCGCGGTCGCCTCCACCCGCCAGCCGCGAAGCGTCTCCGGCGGCAGGGCCACCCAGGTGGAGATGTCATCCGGCTGTGCCTGGACCGGACAGGGCACGCACAGCAGTAGCAGCAGCAGGCCCAGCAGCCACTCACGCATGGCGCACCTCACGACCGGGCGAGGCCCGGGTCATCCAGGAATGGGCGGCCCCCAGCAGCAGCACCCCGACACCCAGCCCTCCGAGCACCGGGAGCGGATCCTCCGGGGGCCTCCAGAAGGCGCTGACAAGGAGCGGCCCCACGCACTGCGCGAGCGCGCTGAGCAGCGGAGTGATGGCGGCCCAGGAGCGCCTGCGCGTGCTCTCCGCCGGCTGGCTTTCGACGTGGTGGTCGAGCGGGACGTGAACGAGCCCGAGGGACATTCCCAGCAGGCAGAGCGCCAGCGCGCGGACGGGCTCCAGCGAGCCGAAGGCCGAGAGCGCGAGCAGTGACAGCCCGGTGCCCAGCACGCCCCCCTGAAGCAGCCTCCGGCTCCCGTCGAGGCGCGCCGGCAGGGCATGGGGAACCAACGCGCCCAGCGCGACGAGGGCGAGCAACTGCCCGATGCGGTCCGTGTCTTGGCCCTCGCCCACGAGCCACAGGGGCAACACGAGTCCGAGCACGCCCCCGCGCGAAAGCCATGACGGCAGCCCGACGAACAGCAGCGCCCAGCGGTGATCGCGCGGACTCCACGCCCCCGGAGGCAGGGGCGGAAGCGTGAGGGATGCGCGGAAGGCACGAGGCCCGGCGGACCGGTCCCGAGCTTCCACGGGGGGCAGCCAGTGCCGCGAATACGCGAGCGCGCCCAGGCCACAGAGGGCCGCGAACAGGAACACCGGGGACGGTCCCAGGTGGGCCGCCACGAGCGCGCCCAGCACCGTGCCGGCGAGCAGGCCGCCACCTCGGGCCAGGGTGAGCCGCGCCATGCGCCGGGGCGGCTGTCCCGGAGGAAGCGCGGCGAGCAGATACGCCCGCGTCCCGGCGGCCAGCGCCCCCAACCCGAACCCGCAGAGCCCGCGCAGCACCAGCCACGCGCGCAGGTCCGAAGTGAACGCCATCAACGCGAAGGCCGCGGTGGACACGCCCAGCGCCACCACGAGCCAGCGCCCGAGGTGACCTTGCCGCGCGTAACGCTCGGAGGGGACGAACGCGAGCGCGCAGGCCCCCTGGAATGCGACGGCGAGCAGTGCGGCGCCTCCACCCGGGAGAAGGGCCTCCGCGGCGACGGGGAGGAAGGCGAACGGGAGCCCCTCCAGGAAGCCTCCGAGGAAGGCGAGGGGCTGGAGCCGGCCCACCGTCCGCTGCTCGAAGACACGCGAGCCCGAGCCACGCCGGGGCAGGGGCGACAGTGCTCCGAGCACCAGCAGGCCCAACAGGCTCGAGGCGGCGAAGAGGAAGAGGAAGCCGGGGACGGTGCGCCACAGCCGCGCCTGGAGCGCGCCCTTCGCGGCGTCCACCTCCAGACGCACGGGGAGGTTCCACGGGCCCTCCGTGAGCTCCAGGTCGATGGTGTACTCGAAGCGCTCGTCTCCCGTGCGCCCAGCGCCTGCGTCCACCTGCACGAGCACCCGCTCATCCGCGATGAGCGCCAGTGAGCCCAGGTCCGCGTTGGTGCGCTGGTACTCCTCCAGCAGGGTGTCCAGGCCCCGCAGGTGGGAGAGCGTCAGGCCCAGCCGCGCCGCCTCGTTCAACCTCCGCGCCAGCGAATGCGCCAGGCTGCTGGTTCGCTGGTGCAGCCCGTCCGAATAGAGGTCCGCCAGCGCCAGGGACGTGGCCAGCGTCAGGCCCAGGAAGCTCAAGGAGAACGCCGCGCCCAGCCCGCGCCGGGGATGCCGCATCCACAGCCGCTGCGCGCCCGACACGAAGGCCCCCAGGAACAGCAGACATCCACCCAGCAGCGTGAAGAGGGGCTGGAAGCGCCGCAGCACCCGCTGGGACACCGCCTCCCGGGACATCACCAGCTCCAGGCGGCCCACTTCCCCGAAGCGGTCCGACAGCGGCAGCGACACGCGGAAGGAGTGCGCGTCCTCCGTCACCGCGAAGCGCTGGTGGGGCAGGGGAGGCACGCGGCGGGCCGCGG
>NZ_RAWR01000020.1:0-68501 GCF_003986945.1 Corallococcus sp. AB018
GCACCGCCGACCCGCCCGAGTCACCCCTCCAGCCCAGTCCCTGAACAGCTCACTCCTCGCGGCGCTCGCCGAGCACGGTCGGGGCCTGTCTTCAAGCGTCCCGGCACGTCACTGGCCGGACGGTTACGCATGCGCGCAGGAGTATTGGCGGTGCGATCGAGTACGCCGTAGCTGAAGGCGCGCTGACCGCTGGCCAGTGCATCGGCCTACGCGGCCGTGATGCGGCCGCTAAGCGCCGCCGTCGGCGTTCGTGCGCATCGGGGTGGCCGCCGTTCTCGCAAAGCTGGAACGTCAGGTCGATCGGCGCGCACGTGCCCGGTCTCGCCTGAACTCAGCACACTGTAGCCGAGCCCCGGGCGACCACCCCGCTCCCCGGAGGGGGAGTCGCACTGGCGTTGCATCCTGCTTCTCCCGCAAGCGAGCATCCCATCATGCCCCACGAGAAGACCACCATCGGAGATAAAGACGTCTACGTCGTCGAGTCGCACCACCACGTCCTGCAGTCATGGGCGGAGATCCGTCGGTCCCTCACCGCCGCACCAGTGCTGCTTACGCTCGACCACCACACCGACACGTATGAACCGTTTTACCGGCACCGATTGGACGCCACGTGTAAATTCCCCCAGCCTCCTAATGTAGCGGCCATGGAGGCGATGTTACCCGGGATGATCGCCAATCTGCGCTATGACGATGAGGCGTCGGTGATGCACGCCATCGACATGCTCCACAACGACGAGCATGTTCGGACAGCGATCATGGCCCGGATCTTGTCTCGCGGCTTTGTGATAAACCTCTCTTACGAGAACTACAGCGAACCCAGCGTTATCTACGAGACGAGTTCGTACTGCACAATTGACTGCATGAAGACGTCGCATGATGACGAATGCACGTCGCGCCGCTCAGCGCAGGTGCTTGAATCCGTCTACCTCGACCAGAAACTTAAAGCGCTCGACGCCATGGCGGCGCAGGACGGCGTGCCGAGGGTCGAGGCCGAACCCTACGTCCTGGACATCGACCTCGACTACTTCCATTCGGAAAGAGCAATCGAGCCGGACGACCCGACTACCTTCTACCGCTTGGTGCGCAACGCAGTCGCCGTGACCATCGCGACGGAACCCAAGTACGTCAAGAGTGGCCGTGATAAGGGCTCGAATGTCACGGGCGAATCTCTGCTCAAGCGAATGAAGCAGCACCTAACCACCGCGTTGACGTGATGACGCTGGTCTCTCACCACGCGACGGGCAGGTCACTCCAGTCCGTTTGCTCGCCGACGGCGAGTCGCCCTCGATCCGACTGGCTGGAGGACTGTCCACGAAGTACGTGGAAATAGTCACTGAGCAGGTGGAAGTGCACTTTGCCCGATTATGTCCAAGACATTCGTGGACACTCCACTAGGAACCCCTGAGCCGTTGCCTACGGCCACGGACGAGCGGATCGAGTGGCTTTGGAGGCGCATGGCCCTCCCAACAACACCGTCCACCACGGTCAACAGCCTGCTGGAGTCGGCCAGAACCGCATAGACCCGAGCGGCGGCCGAGCATGCCGCGCAGGAAGCCGAGGCCAAGCGCCAGCAGGAGGCTCGGGCACAGGAACAGGCGGGCCCATAGGCCGCTGAACTTGCCCAACGCATGTTCGACGCAGGGAACGTGGACGAGGCATGGGCCGCCGTCACCCGCGCTGAAGGGCTCGGCTCCAACGTGACGGATCTGAAGGTCCGGGTGGCGGAGGCTCGCGTTGAGCAGGGCAAGCGCCACCTCGCCGCCGCCTGGTAGTTTGTACGTGCGAACAAGCCGGACGAGGCCGAGGACGAAAGAAGCCAAGCTGCAGCGCTGGGCGCTCTGGATGACTCACTCGCGGACGCGATCGCGGCCACACCCACGGCTCGCCGCCGCGCCCGCGAGGAGAAACGCGAAGCCCGGCGACGCGCGGAAGCCAAGACGCGAGAGGCCCGGCGACGTGAGCAGGAAGCCAAAGAACTCAAGGACCGATTGACCTACATCGTGCGTGGCTCTGGGGGTCAGGAGCGAATCCTTCAGGGCACCATCATCGCGCAGGTGGAACGCGGCCTGTACGAGTTCGCGTACGCCGGTGCGCGGGACTCCCTCACAGGGGAACAGCTCCCGCACCATGGCCTCGTCCGCACGAGAAAGACCGTCTTCTCGTCCCCGGGCGAGTTCCAGCTTTGCGTGCTGAAGAAGATGGTCACGAAGCGGATCAAGACCACGCGCGGCCTAGAGGAGACCTGGGAGGTGTACACGGAGGACGTGCGGAACAAGCCATCGTACTACTTCGAGCCCAACCGGCAGTAGCGCGCTACCGCTGCCCCACGGGAGGACAAATGGCAGAGTGGTCCATCAGGCGGTTGAGCACCGGTGAGATCGAGGTCCTGTACCTGAACCACTTGACGCGCGAGATCGTCTCCTGCGGCAAGAACCGCTGCGACACACCCGAGGCCATGATCGCGGACTGGATGATGGCAAACGCGGACGAGCGCGACCTCATCCGGCTCCTGGACCGCACGGTCCTGCTCAAGCTCCCTACGGCCAGTGCTTAGAGGTGGGACGCAGGGCATGGAGCAGCGGCAGAACGCGAGCAGCGGGCAGACGAACCGCCGCACGCGCTCGGTCGAGCACTGCGATCGCTTGTAATACCCTTTGGGTTTATGAATAGTAGACCTTGGATCGCGAGAGCCGACGGCCCCGTTTCCCCGCAGCCGAGGCTCCACCAGGGAGCGGGGACGCCCGAGCCAGCGCCCGCCGCGCGTCCTTTCCCACCTGGAGGCCGCACATGACGGATGACAGCACGCCGACCGACGAAACGCTGATCGAGGACGCGACGCCGGAGATCAGTTCCGACCTGGAGAGTGCCCGCCCCCGGCTCCGGTTCACCATCGAGACCACCACGTACGAGGCCAGCCGCACGCTGGAGCGGCGGGGTAACGGCGAGGTGGTGCTCCTGGCCGAGCGTCACCTCCCCCATGGACTCGCCGGGCACGTCGCCATCAAGCGCCTGCGCAATCCCGTCACTTTCGAGCGCTGCCAACGGCTTATCGAGGAGGTCCAGCTTGCCTTCCGCCTCCACCACCCAGCCATCTCCCAGGTCCATCACCTGAAGATCCACGCCGACCGGCCACACGTCATCGCGGAGTACGTGGACGGCCCCACGTTGGACACCATCATCAGCCTCGCCACCATGCGCGAGAAGCCGCTCTCCGCGCCCTTCGCCCTCTACATCGCTGCCGAGGTGGCTGATGCCCTGCACCACGCGCACACGCTGCGAGATTCGGAGAACCGGCCGCTGGGCATCATCCACCGCGACGTGGCGCCCCGGAACATCCGCGTGGCCCGCAGCGGCGAGGTGAAGGTGACGGACTTCGGCGCCACCTACTCGCTCATGGTGGGCCGGGAGGAGACGCCGGGCCTGCTGCTCAAGGGCGACGTGGCGTACGCCTCGCCCGAGTACCTGCACCGCAAGCCCATGGATGGCCGGTCCGATATCTTCTCACTGGGCCTCGTCCTCCTGGAGATGCTGACGTGCAAGCACCTCTTCGACGTGGAGGACGAAAAGGCCGCCAACGCCACCGTGGACGTGAAGACGGAGGAGACGCCCTCGGTGCCCCTCACGCAGATGATCGCGCTCGTCAGCCGCTACCGCCCCGAGGACGTGGAGAACGCGATGGCGGGCCTGCCGGACGTGCTCAAGGCCATTGTCCACAAGGCCCTCCAGCGCAAGCTCTCCGAGCGCTACGCCACGGCCGCCGAGATGCACGATGCGCTGCGGGCGGCGCTCGCGGCGGAGTCACAGCCCTTCGGGAGGAAGGAGGCGAGCGAGGAGCTGGCGCGGCTGCTGTCGGAGGCGTCCGTCCTGCGCGACCGGGTGGAGCTGGACGAAGAAGGCATCTTCCCCGAGGGCCTGGACGCCGACGAGGCGACGCCCGCACCGAACGAAGAGTGAGAACGGGCGGCCGAACATTGCTGGAAGCAAGCGGGCCCCAGGTGTGGGCCCGCATCGTTTCAGCGCAACAACACCTGGGCCACCGTCACGAGGGCATCGAGCTGGTCCTCGTCCATCTTGCGCGCGAGGCCGGTGAGCTGACGCAGCTTGGGCGCCCCGCCCTGCCCTCGCTCCTTCTTGCCGGACTTCGCCCCCTCCTCCGCGTCCGCGATCCCCAGCAGCTCATCCGAGGAGATGCGCAGCACCGAGCACATCCGCAGCAGCGTCTGGACGCTGGGCAGCATCTTCCCGCGCTCCAGGCGGCTGTAGACCATGTGCGCAAGGCCCAGCTTCTCGGCCACCTCCGCCTGCGTGAGGCCGAGCTGCGTCCGGGCCTCACGGGCGGCACTTCCAATACGGGTCGCCAGTTCTTCGTTCATGCGTCGGGGTACCAGGAACACCGAGAACCAGGTCTGGCGCGGGCAGGGGGCTCGCGCCTCGGGGACGCCCCTTCCTGCCGCATCTTGGCGATCATGTCGATGCGCGATCCGCACCCCGTCACGTGGCGGCGCATCCCCCTATGTGCCGGAGCCATCGAGAGCAGGGGCCTCCAGGGCTTTGCCGCACAGGATGAAGTCCACCGAGACATGGAGGACACCGCACAGGCCCACCAGCGTGGGGACGCTGGGCAGCAACCTGCCGCGCTCCAGGCGACTGAACACCAGCGTCGGCACGTGGATGGCATCGGCCACCTGGGCCTGCGACAGGCCCGCGCGATGCCGGGCGGCGCGGACATTGGTTCCGATCTGCTGGGAGAGCTTCGCGGACATGAGGAGACCTGGGAAAAGAGGAGAATGCCGCGCGGGCGGCACTCCGAGCATACCGCCCATCAGGTTCAACGATAGTATCCGTGCAGGGTTTACCCTTCTCCCGCGCACTTCGCGGGAGGAACTCGTACGAGTTCCACTGCTGGTTGAGAGCATGTTCAGGAACGCCGCCCCCACACGCCCCGCCGAAGGAGAGGACACTTGAGCCCGCGTCTGCATCCCATCGTCCCCCCGGGCACGGACATCGGCGGGTACCTGGTGGAGGAGAAGTTGGGAGCCGGGGGCTTCGGTGCCGTGTACCGCGCCCGGCGTGGAGGGCGGCACTACGCGCTCAAGCTCATCCCGCTCTGGGGGCTGGCCGAGTGGGCCGAGCGCGAAGTGGCCATCCTCCTGCGGCTCAAACACTCCAATCTGGTACGCATCCGTGGGCACGGACAGTGGCCGGACGAGGCGCCCCAATCCTTCTTCATCGTCATGGACTACGTGGAGGGACGCAGGCTGGACGTATGGGCCAAGGAGGAGAACCCCTCGGCCCGAGAGGTCGTGCTCAAGGTGCTCGGCGTGGCTCGCGGGCTGGGCGCCGCGCACCGGGCGAAGGTGGTGCACCGAGATCTGAAGGAGAGCAACATTATCGAGCGCGCCTCGGACGGCGAGGCGGTGGTGGTGGACTTCGGCGCGGGCGGGTACGAGAGCGCCCCGAGCATCACCGGTGGAGTGCTTCCACCGGGCACCCCGGAGTACCGCGCGCCCGAGGCATGGCGCTTCCAGCAGGAGCACGGCGACGAGCGTGGCCGCTCCTACCAACCCAGCCCCTCGGATGACCTGTACTCGCTGGGCGTCGTTCTCTATTGGCTCCTGACGGGCAGACAGCCCTTCCTCCCGGACGAGGCCGCAGGGGTGGAGGCCGTGCTCAACCGCGCTCCCAAACCACCCCACGTACTCAACCCGCGCGTCCCCGAGGCCCTGAGTGCCGTGTGCATGCGCCTGCTGGCCAAGGAGCCCGAGGAGCGCCACCCGGATGCCGACGCGCTGTGCGCAGAGCTGGAGGCCCTGCTGGCCCAGGCGGACGAGTCGTGGGACGTGAAACTCTGCGACGCCTATGGCCCGGACACCGCCACCACGCTCGCGGCGGTGCCGCACGCGGGCGAAGACGAGTTGGTGCAGTGGCTGAAGAAGCGCAAGGCCCGGCCTCGTCGGGGGCCGCGTCCGTCACACGCCGAGGGGGCGCACGATCCGGACTCAAACGCGGTGGCCATCCAGCCCGAGCTGCCGCCTCCAGCTCATGCACGCCCCGGCCCCACGCCTGCGCCGTCTCCGATACAAGTCCGTCACTTCAATGCCCTGCGCGTGGCGATCGGGATGGGTCTGCTGGTGGGCTTGAGCGTGGGCGTGCTGGTGCTTGCGCGCAACCTGATGCTCTCCCCCGCTCCTGCCGTACGTCACGGACTGGAGCCCCATCCCATTGTGGCCACGAACTCACCACCCGCATCTTCCGCGTTCGCGCTCGCGTTCTGGGCTCCCGGCCAGGAAGTGGCGGCCCCCTGGATGCCACCGGAAGCTGACCCAGCCGCAGCCGCGCTCGATGGCGCGCCCACCCTTGCGGCCGTCGCCATCACCGCGACGTTCTCCCAGGAGAAGGCTTCCGTGAAGATGAAGAAGAACACCGGCGTGTCCCCCGAGTCCGAGCCGCAGCGCCCCCGGGGAGGAGCCGTTGGCAAGGCGCTCGGCCTGGGGATCGCAGCCTGCATGGAGCTGGCCTGCACCGGCTCTCAGGTGCGCCCAACGCCTCCGCCCGAGGAGTGTCCTCCTGGGGCCGTTGAGGCCATGGAAGAACTTGGCCTTTTCACCCGAGAGAAGCCTACAGCCACCTTCGACCTGAGCCCCCACGACGCCAGAAACATCAAGGTCCGCGAGGGCACGACCACGGTTCGCATGGGGACCCCGTGGGGACGCATGCCGCCGCAGACCCTGTTCTCCGGGCAGCTCCTCGTCGGCCCGGAGCGGGTCTACGGACGGCTCACCGAGGCTCGTACTCCCAAGAATGAGCGCATCCCCGTCTGCGTGCAGTTCGTTGGCGAGGGCGGCCGTATCGGACTCCTGAAGATGGAGCCCACCAGTGATTCCGGCGCTGCCTTCGTCTACTCCACCCTGGATTTGAAGGCCGTGCGCCGCTTCGAGTGAGGACCGGACGTGCCCGCGTCGCCCATCGCATTTCTCGTGGTGGTCTTGCTCGTGTCTGGAGCCGCGACCGCCCAACGCCATCCCATGGCCTCAGGTCTCGGGGTGCGTCACATCGAGATCCCGACCGAGAGCACCGAGGCGACGCCGACGCCCGAGGTCCAGATAAGCCCGCGCATGTCCACCACGTTCGAGTTCGACTCAGCCCTCGACCCGGCGAAGGTCGTGCTCGAAGGAGAAGAGCGCTTCTCGCTCGTGGACCTCGGGCAAAGCACGCTCCGGCTGGTGCCCTCGGAGCAGATCCTGCCCGGCGAGCGCCTGCGGCTGACGGTACGGTTCCAGGACGGTTCGGTTCCCCTCGGGGCAGCCTTCGTTCTCGTCGCCCACCCCGCGCGCACCGAGCGCGTCATTGAGGTGTGGCGCCAACCGCGCACGGCGGAGTCCTACCAGCAGGAGGCGAAGGAGGCCCGAGCGAAGGCCCAGCAGTGCCAGGACGAGAACGCACGGCTGCGGGCGGAGCAGAAGGGACCGGGCGGCATCGCGGGCCTTCTGGCCAACGGTGTCATTGAGGATGAGGAGGGCGTCAATGCGAAGCGCCTCCTCGTCAACACGGAGGTCCGTCAGCATCCCGGCAATGCCCTCCGGACACTGCGGGCTTGGAGCTATCGCGCCCCTACCCGTGTGGCCGTAGCGGTGGAGCTTGAGAACCCGGACGCCGAGCACCCCTGGACGGCGGAAGGTGCATCGCTGGTGAGCAGAGCGGGCGCACCCCTGAAGATTCTGACGCTCTGGCAGAAGGCCCCCATCTCTCGCGATCAGTTCGGCCACATTGTGGTGGAAACGGACGCGACGCCGAACGCAGCGCAGGGGCCGTTCACGCTCAAGCTGTGGGGGCCGAGCGGGCTGCGCACGATCACGCTCTCCGGCGTGACGTTCCCGTAGGTGCCCAGTGAGCCCTGAAGCATCGATTCACGCCCGTCAAACGCGATGGCCGCCACCCATCTGTTCGCTTGCTTGTTTGGCACGCATATTCACTCTACAAAGGTCGATCCTCATCGGAGGACAGACCGCAGCCCCTCGCTTGTGTGCTGGATCTCTTCGTCTGGAGCCTGCCGCCAATGCCCAACAACACGAGGACGCCATCGCCCACAACGAAGGAGAGCTTCGGGGAACGCGTCGATCCGGCCCGCCCATTCACCTCCGATCAGCTTCCGCGTCTGAGGAAAACGAACGTTCCCTTCACTGGGATGAGCCATCGTGTTCTCGATCCGGTCCTATTGCTGGTGGACGCCAACCGCGTGCTGACCACGATCTGCGCGAAGGCGGATTACCGGAGTATTGAGACCCGCACGACGCTGGAAGAAGCTGTGGATGCAGGGATGATCCGGGCATTCGCGCCCAGATTCCTCCTCCAAGAAGTTGACGACGAGCATCTTGGTCGGTTCGTAAAGCCTTCACGATCCCTCAATCGCCTCCAGGAGGCGAGGAAGCTCCTCCTCCCCCGCGTCGAACTCGTCGATCCGCCCGACCTCTCCTCCCGCAACATCGAAGCGCTTCGTGCGGTGGACCCCAAGGATGTGCCGTACGCGCAAGCCTTCGAGTACCGCAAGCTGGATACGATCCTGTCTCTGGACAAACACTGGAAAGTCACCGACTACCCAGTCTGGAGAGCCAAGGATCACGACATCGTTAAGACGCTGCGCACCTACGCGCGAGCAGCCAGCGAGGAGATCGGACGCACGCATTTTCTCATCGCTAGTGCTGGCTTAACGGTCGCGGCAGCCAAGGGCGTCTTCGATCTCGTACGACGTGCCCCGCCAGCCCTCCAGGCCGTGCTCGCAGTAGCTGCGGTCCTCGGCGTGGCCCACCCCAAATCCCGCGAGAAGCTCCAAGAGGCTGTTGCGGCGCTCGGGGAGCAGGTGCTGCCACATATCTCCGAGTTCTTCGCGGAGCTGGAGGACAAGAAGAAGGAGAGGGAGGAGGCCGAGCTGCTGATCGCGCGTGACCTAAAACCCAACCCACACCGGTTGACGCTCAAGGAGCACGCGTACCGCATCCTGATGAAGGCTCAGGAGCCCCTGGACTTGCACGAGCTTGAGCGGCGCATCCGTGCGGAGGGGGCGAAAACGCGCAGCAAGAACCTTGGTCCATACCTGCGTCGGCAAATGACGGACGACCAGAACTTCGTGGAGCATGTGGACGGTCGCTGGGCAGCGCGATTGGTCCTCACTTGGCCAGGGATTGTGGCGCCCGTTCGGTTCGAGGAGTCCACTAAGTAGACGCCCACCCACCAGCTGTTCGATGACCATGAAAATCACTCACCTCAAAGCGATGTTTGGTCTGGATCCTTCAGAAGGGCACGTATCGACGCCAAAAGGAACAGAGGGGCAGTTCCTCCGCGTAGCAAGACAGATTCAGGGGCGCGCCGACCAGTTGCTGGCGATCTACGTCCCAGAATCCACACGTCCGGTCTACTGCTCACCCGAGTTTATAGGTCGAGTGGTTGGGGCCGTGCGCTTGCTGCCGCTTCCTGCGGGCCGAGAGCCGCAAAATTACAACTTCTTGGACTTCGACGGCACGAACCGGTGGCCTGTTGGCTGGCCCTGCGAGGTCGTAGCGGCTCCCCCAGTGACGAAATGTCCACGCCTTAAGGATCTCGTGGCGGCGGTATTCCCCCAGTACACGTTTGCCGAGTACACGGCGAGGCTTGAGCACGGCCCGTTCCCTCTTGAAGAGAAGATGGCCCGCAGGCTTGAGGCAGTGCTGCTCTCGCAGGAAATGCGCCCGTCGGATCCTCGACGTGCGCACGCGATTCTCGAACGGAATCGTCGCTGACAAAAGGAAGTCTGAAGCAGCAGCTCAGTGCAAGAGGGCCCGATGAAATTCAAGCTGGTGAAGGAAGAGGCCGGTCAGAAGGTCGAGCGGCAACAGCAACGGTCGTTCAACACAGGGACGATCTTGGACGCATCCGTTGGAACACTTTCGGATGGAGACAAATCGCACACGCGCACCACCTTCGAATCACACGGTGAGAAGGAGGTGCGTGTGCGCGTGGACGTAGCAGCGAGCTTTGAAAACCCGGACACCGATAACCTTTGGACGGCGGAAGGCGCATCATTGGTGAGTAAGGCGGGCACGCCCCTGAAGATCCTGACCGTCTGACAGAAGGCCTCTATCTCGCGCGCTTCGCTCGACCGCGTCGTGGTGGAAACGGACGCGACGCCGAACGCAGCGCAGGGGCCGTTCACGCTCAAGCTGTGGGGCGCGGGCGGCCAGCGCACGATCATGCTCTCCGGCGTGACGTTCCCGTAGGTACGCGCCCAGGTTCTTCGCCATAATTTCCCCTAGAGGCAAGACGAGTCCCTTCGGTCAGGCCGCCGTTTCTCGTTCCGTCCTATTGAATCTTCCCAAGAAGGGGCTTCACTCCTGATCTCGCCGATACGCCCAGACGCGGGGCCCCGAAAGAATGAGCGGAACGCTCAATTGGAGGTTGGGTCTTGGCAACAAAGATGATCAAGCGTGCCTTGATGGCAGTGGACGGTCTCCCAGACATGAGACCCAACCCGGGTCGGATGGAGCTAGCCCCGAATGTCTACCTCGCGACAGACTGGCCGCTCCCACCCATCACAATCCCCACGATCTTCGCCACGCCATACGGCACGGATGCTCTTGAACCCTTGGACGCGCCCAACCTCGTTGTATGGGCTGAGCAGGAGGTTAGTGACACAGTAATCGGAGCTGTGGACCAAGAACTCGAACGAAAACTCGAACTCGTCGACATCGCCCTATCGATGCTTCCTAGCTGGGGCACTGCACGCCGAGTGATCACGGTCGAGTTGATTCAGCCTGACAGTCAGCGCCAACTCCAGGGGCTCTCAACCCTCCACCCGTGGTTCGCACGAGAATCATGGTGGCCCCTACACGTCGACTTCCACAAACTACCTGCTATCACCTCTCGGCTTATCGACTTAACCGCCCCGGGCTGGGAGAGGAATGAGTTCTTCGTGCGCGGGATTCGATCCTTTTTTCGAGCCTGCCAGCAGGACATGGTCGATGATCGATACGAGCTATTCTGCCGTTCAATTGAGACGGTTGTTCAGAGTGAGCAGGGCAAGGGCCAAGACCAATTTGCAGAGGCGATCCTCCTCCAACAAGGCCGCCTGAACCCGAACAAACCGCATCGGAATCGAGCGTACGAGAGACACTACCGGCGACGGAACGACGTGGTTCACGGCCACCGGTTCCTTGAGGAGAAAAAGGACCGTCGAGCCATTGCGCTGATGGAGGGGACCGCACGCCGATTCTTCCAAGAATTACTCATAAACGAGCAATTCTTTGAGACGATTTCCAAAGCACAAAGCCGTCGACTTGAGGCCAAGCGAGTCAAGGAACAGGCCAAACGCTTGAAGCAACAGGAGGCCAAGCGCGATCGAGCGCATCAAGGTGCTATCTCTCCGCGTTGATCGAGGAACTTGCGCTCAGCGAATTGTCTACGCCCCTCAAGAGAACTGGTCCTCGGAAAGTTCACTTGAGCAGATGGTTGCGCGCGGGCAGCAGCGACTGACTGCTGCCAGATCCACGCCCGCCGTTCAATCGCAGCAATCGTTGAGTACGGATCCACTGATGGGAAACCGATCTGGTTTCACCGGGGACCCCACTCAACTGCGAGATCGGATCGAGTCTTAAGGAAGCCGACCAACTCCTGACAATTGAACGTTGACCTCTTCAAGTTCCTCCATGAACTCCTGGTCATCAATATCTGTCCACGTAGGAAGCATAGTAGGCGATTCCACTCGCCCAATCTCAAGAAGTCGTTTCCGCAAATCGTCAAATGCGCTGAAATTCTGCTCAAGAACTCGCAAAGACCGACCTACAGCAGCCCTGATAAAGGCGGGGGGAGTGTTGGCCCCACTTCTTTCAAGCAGCCCAAGTTCACACAGAGCGGCGCCAATCTGGCGAATATCGCTTTCCGCGCCACGAATGGACTTCTCCGAATTGCTAACGTCTGCAGCGAGCTCACCCGCGAGACCACCCGCTTTTAGGGCAAGACGACGAACCAGCTTTGCCTCCTTTGGTAGCGGAGCAGAGACCATCCAACTATCCTCAAGTGCCTCGGTCCATCCGTACTGCGTGCTGGAAGGAGAATTGCGCGTCGTACGCACTTCAACCCACTTAACTGGAATCCCGCAGGCAAGCGCGACGATGGCATGCCCAGCTTCGTGCGCAGCAACAGCGTCCGGCGCAATTTCAAGTTCCATCTTGGTCTCCGTACCAGTCGTCCGCATCACATCCATGGACCGGACAACTTCGTACCCATTCAGTACCCACTGCGGGTGGACGCCACTGGACGCCAGCGGACGCTAACCAGGGCCTCTCCGAGGGGACACGCCAACCCCCGAAGGGACTTGATGATTTTAAGTCCGCTGCGTCTGCCAGTTCCGCCACTCGTGCGATGGCAGGAAAGATAGCAGACCCGGCAGCCCGAGCGAGGCATCCGCTCACGCCAGGGCGCGCGGCACCGTCATCCTTGGACCGCCAAGTACGGCCGCCCGGCAGCCGTGCTCGACCCGTCTCCGTGTCGCGCCTCCCACGGTAAGGTGCGCGCCGTGCGGCAGCGGACGCTCATCATCGACAACCACGACTCGTTCACGTTCAACCTCTTCCAGCTGCTGGCGGAGGTCGGAGGGACCGAGCCCCTCGTCGTGCGCAACGACGAGCGGCCGTGGCGGGAGCTGCGCGAACTCGCGTTCGACAACATCGTCATCTCCCCGGGCCCCGGGCGTCCCGACCATCCGGCGGACTTCGGCGTCTGCCGCGACGCGCTCCTCGAAGCGGACGTCCCCATCCTCGGCGTATGCCTGGGCCACCAGGGCCTGGGCCACGTCCACGGAGCACGGATCCAGCACGCACCGGAAGTCATGCACGGACGGCTGAGTCCGGTGCGCCACACGGGGACAGACCTCTTCCAGGGCCTTCCGCAGGACTTCCAGGTGGTGCGCTACCACTCGCTCTGCCTCGCCCGGCCACTGCCCGAGGACCTGGTGGAGACCGCCTGGTCCCCCGACGGCGTCCTCATGGCCCTGCGCCACGCTTCCCTCCCCCGCTGGGGCGTCCAGTTCCATCCGGAGTCCATCGCCACCACCCACGGCCGCCAGCTCCTCGCCAACTTCGTCCGCCTGAGCCGCGAGCATCACACCCCTCGTCCCAGTCGCCGCCCTGAAGCGACCGAGGAGAGAGCGCCCCTCCCTCCGCCGGGAATCTTCCGGGTCCATCACCGGAAGCTGCGGCTCGATGCCGACCCGGAGCAGGCCTTCGTCGCGCTCCTCGGAGGCAGGGACCACGCCTTCTGGTTGGACAGCAGCCGCGTCGAGGCCGGCCTGTCACGCTTCTCCTTCATGGGGGACGCAACCGGCCCACACAGCGCCGTCATCCACTACCAGGTGAACCCACGCCGGCTCACCGTGCGCCGGAGTCAGGGAACAGAGGAGCACTCCACCGAGCTGTTCGAGTTCCTCCAGCAGGAGCTGACACGGCTGCGAGTGGCCCCGTCCGGGCTGCCCTTCGACTTCCAGGGCGGTTTCGTGGGCTCCCTCGGCTACGAGCTGAAGCACGACTGCGGCGCGAGCACCCCGCATGCCTCACCGGATCCAGACGCCAGCCTCATCCTGGCGGACCGCCTGCTGGCATGGGACCACCTGGAACGCACGGTGTATCTCGTCGCGCTCGCCCCCGAACACGAGGCGGCCGAGGTCCAGTCCTGGTTCGACGCCACGGAATCCAGCCTGCGCGCCCTGCCCCCGCTGGCGCCCCTCGAGCCCCGTTCCGGAGCCCCCTTCCCAGTCCGCCTCGCCAGGGACCGCGAGACCTACCTGGCCGACATCCAGCACTGCCTGGAACAGCTCCACGAAGGCGAGACCTACGAGGTCTGCCTCACCAACAAGCTCCTCGCCCGGGCGCACGTCGAGCCCCTGGACCTTTACCGGAGCCTGCGCCGGCTGAACCCCGCCCCCTACGCCGCGTACCTCCGCATGGGAGCGCTGGGCATCGCCTGCTCCTCCCCCGAACGCTTCCTGCGAGTGGACGCCGACCGCTGGGTCGAGTCGAAGCCCATCAAGGGCACCCTGCGCCGCGGCTCCACTCCGGACGAGGACGAACGGCTGCGCCAACAACTGGGCTCCCAGGAGAAGGACCGGGCGGAGAACCTGATGATCGTGGACCTCGTGCGCAACGACCTCGGGCGCGTGTGCGAGGTGGGCTCGGTCCACGTCCCCCGGCTCATGCACGTGGAGTCGTACGCCACGGTGCACCAGCTGGTGAGCACCATCCGGGGCCACCTGCGCGAGGGGCTCACGGCCGTGGACGCGGTGCGCGCCGCCTTCCCCGGAGGCTCCATGACGGGGGCCCCCAAGGAGCGCACGATGGAGCTCATCGACCGGCTGGAGCGGGAGGCCCGGGGGGTGTACTCGGGCGCCATCGGGTACTTCTCCGCCACCGGCGCGGCGGACCTGAACGTCGTCATCCGAACGGCGGTGGTCCGTCCCGGCGAGGTGAGCATCGGCGCGGGAGGGGCCATCGTCGCGCTCTCGGATCCGGCGGCCGAGCTGGACGAGATGCTCCTCAAGTCCCGCGTGGTCCTGAAGGCGCTGTGCACGGCGCTCGGGCGCCCGGACGGACTGCCCGAGCCCGGAGGGGCCTGGATGGCGGCGGACTGAGCCCGAAAGGGGGCCGGAAGGGCCTTCCGGGGTGGGGCTCCCGGGGCGGTGGCATCCCGGGTGGTCGGGAAAGCCCCTCGATTCCTCCACTGCTGGACGGCCGGGGCTTCCGTGACCGTCGCATCCGGCGGGACGCTGTTATAAAGCGCCCCCCATGCTTGAGACCGTCACCAAGGGCTTCCGGGCCGCCAAGAACCGCCTCGCCGGCAAGAGCGAACTCACCCCCGAGCTGGTGGACGAGTCGCTGCGAGACATCCGCGTCTCCCTGCTGGAGGCCGACGTCGCCTTCGACGTGGTGAAGAAGTTTGTCGCCCGCGTCCGCGAGAAGGCCGTGGGCGAGGTGGTGCAGACGTCCGTCACGGATGCGGGGGGCCAGAAGCGCAAGGTCAGCGCGATGGACCACTTCATCAAGATCTGCCACGACGAGCTGGAGGCCCTGATGGGCCCGGTGGACACGAGCCTCCACCTGAAGCCCAAGGGCCAGCTGTCCGGCATCATGATGGTGGGCCTCCAGGGCTCCGGTAAGACGACGACCACGGGCAAGCTCGCCAGCCGGCTGCTCGCGGAGGGGCGCAAGCCCCTGCTGGTCGCCGCGGACATCTACCGCCCGGCCGCCGTGGATCAGCTCAAGGTCCTGGGCGAGCGGCTGAAGGTCCCCGTCTACCACGAGCCCGGCGTGCAGCCGCCCGAGCTGGCCAAGCGGGGCTACGCGGCCGCGCGCGAGCAGAAGTGCGACGTGGTGCTCATCGACACGGCGGGCCGGCTCGCCATCGACGAGACGCTGATGACGGAGCTGGAGTCCATCAAGTCCAACGTGCAGCCGGACACCATCCTGCTGGTGTGCGACGCGATGATTGGCCAGGACGCGGTGCGCACGGCGGCCGAGTTCGACCGGCGCCTGACGCTGGACGGCTTCATCCTGACGAAGCTGGACGGTGACGCGCGCGGCGGCGCGGCGCTGTCCATCAAGGAAGTGACGGGCAAGCCCATCAAGTTCCTCGGCATGGGCGAGTCGATGGACAAGCTGGAGGAGTTCCGTCCGGAGGGCCTCGCGGGCCGCATCCTGGGCTTCGGCGACATCGTCGGCCTGATGAAGGACTTCGAGAAGGTCGTCGACGAGAAGAAGGCCGAGGACGACGCGCGCAAGCTGCTCTCCGGCCAGTTCTCGATGAAGGACTTCGTCGAGCAGATCCGCATGGTCCGCAAGATGGGCCCGCTGAAGGACCTGCTGGAGAAGTTCCCCCTCTTCGGCGACCTCACCGAGCACCTGAACCCGGACGAGAAGGAGCTCACCAAAATCGAGGCGATGTACGACTCGATGACGCAGAAGGAGCGCCTGCGTCCGGACATCATCAACGGCAGCCGCATCAACCGCATCTCCAAGGGCAGTGGCCGCAAGCCGGAGGAGGTGCGCGAGCTGCTGCAGAAGTTCGGGATGATGCAGCAGGTGATGGGAACCATCGGCCAGAACCCGGGCCTCCTGGGCCGCATCCCCGGCTTCAAGCAGCTGGGGCAGCTGGGCCAGATGAAGAACATGGACCTGGGCAACATGTTCGGGAAGGACCCGAAGGCGCTGGAGAAGGCCATGTCGGCGATGGGCGGAGGCATGGGGGGCATGCCCATGCAACTGCCGCAGATCGCCCCGGGCTACACGCCGCCCATGGGTCAGGCCGCGATGGCCAAGGCCCGCCTGATGGGCTACGCGCCCCCGGCCGCGAGCAAGCCGGACGACCGCGACGCCATCAAGGAGCGGCGCAAGAAGGAGAAGGAGAACAAGAAGAAGAACCGCAAGAAGAAGTAGTCCGCGGCCTTCTGAAGTCCCTCCCCTGCCCGCGCGTCCCCCACCGAAAACCGGGGGTGGCGGGCAGGCGTGTTTCCGGGGCCGGACGCCTGTCCTGTTCCGCGGACGGGCATGGCAGTGTTCTCGCTCGGGACCGACCGGTCCTGAGCTTGCAGAACGCGCCCCCATGCCCAACCTGAAACACCTGTTGCTGTTGAGTTGCATCGGCCTGAGCCCCGCATGCATCGACGTCCCCCCGCTGGAGGACCCGCCCCAGGAGGATCCGCGGACGGACCCCGACGCGGACTTCACCTTCACGGCGGTATCCGCCCAGGAGCAGGTCCTCCCGGGAGGAACCCTGGACTGCGACGTCCGGCTCGCCTGGACCGAATCCGCGGGAGGCGCGGTCACCTGGAGCCTCGTGTCTCCGCCCGCGGGCATCGAGTTGCAGTCGTCGACCCTGCCCAAGGGAGAAACGCGTGCGACCCTGAGCATCCGCGTGGGAGCGGGCACCGTGCCCGGTGCCTACACGCTGACGCTCCAGGGCAAGAGCGGCACGGTCACGAAGCAGGCCACGCTGACGGTGACGGTCGGAAAGCCCGGTGACCTGGTGGTGAACTGGGTCGTGCCCACGCCCGGGAAGGCGTACACGCGAGGCCCCCTGCTCCTGCAGTTCACGGTGGAAGGAGGCGCCGCGGAGCAGGTGGAGATCCTGAAGGACGCCACGGTGCTCGTGAAGCCCACGGGGAGTCCGTATTCGTTCACCTGGGATACCACCTCGGAGGCAGAGGGGACGTACCAGCTGTCCATTCGCGCGACCCGGGGTGGAGCCGTCTTCACCAGTGCGGCACGCACGGTCATCGTCGACCGGACCGCGCCCACCGTGGCGTCCTACCTGCCGGCCAAGGACGCGGCGACCGTGGGGGTCCGCGAAGCCATCCAGGTCACCTTCAGTGAGCCCATGAATCCGCTCTCGGTGACGGAGGCGGCGGTGGGGCTCAAGTCGGGGGCCGGGGCTGTCATCGCGAAGTCTGTGGCACTTTCCGCGGACGGCAAGACGCTGACCGTAACGCCGCTTAGCGCCCTGACTGCACCGAGCACCGTCCAGGTTGACCTGACGGCGGCAACAAGCGCGCTGACGGACCTGGCGGGGAACGGGGTGGTGAGCGCACCGGCATGGTCATTCTCCGTACCGACGTGGCTGCCGGTGGGTGGAGCAGTCAATGCGGTGGGAGGCGCAACCTCAACCGAGAGCGTCGTCCTAAAGTTGGATCACGATGACCGCCCAGTCCTTGCATGGGCTGAGTCGGACGGATCCAGCAAGAACATCTACGTTACTCGTTGGAACGGAGAGGCGTGGCTCATGCTAGGCGCGCCCCTGAGCGGCTTTGCTGCCATTGGAACAAATGCAGCGGCACCCACGTTGGCCATCGACGTTACTGGAGCGCCAGTAGTCGCATGGGAAGAAACGACCGGAAGTGGCGATGGGCGTGCCGTTTTCATCCGACGTTGGACAGGGATGACGTGGGAATCGTTGCCATCACCGACTCCGCCGTCAAACCTGGATATTCTCTTCGCTCCCAGCCTTGTAATTGGGCCTGACAACACCACCCATCTCTTCACCTCGCATCATGATACCGCGAGATTTTCCATCCTCTGCTACCAGTCTTCCAACCCAGCATCGAGTTGGCAGCAGCCATGGAGCCTGCGCGACGACCCGTATCTATTTAATCCTAGCGATGCATCCTCGGTCGCCTCAGGTGGGGACGTCTTCGTCGCAGCAACTGTCTTCGACGATCACACGTCAACGCGTAACATCGTCGTATACAAGAATAAGGATCCCTACCTCGGCGGCACGACACTGGGCAATGGCTCTGAGACGCCTTCCATTGACGCCGACAGTAACGGCCGTCCTTGGGTAGCATGGGCGGAGTTCGAGGCAGCCCCTCAGTCAGACGGTCAAATCCACTGGGCGCGCTGGGAAGGTAGTTCTTGGACATCCCCCGGTGCCGTCAACACGCGGTCCACGGGCAACGCAACACCAAGCCTTGCGCTGGCAAAAGGTGGCCCTCATGTGCTTGCATGGAGCGGAATCATTGACTCCGAACGAAGCATTCTTGTAAGCCAATGGATCGCAAATTCATGGCAGACCATGAGTTCCCCCCTCAACGCCTTGTCTGCGGCTGGTACCCCTGCCACTGCGCCGTCAGTGGCGCTGAACTCCACAGCACAGCCCTTCATTGCATGGGCTGAGGAGGATGCGAGCGCAGCCAGCATTTACGTGGTCCGCATCAACCGCTAAATCCTAGCTTATATCTGTTCGGGTACTGCAGAGGCCTTCACCCAGCGGCTCTGCAGTGCCCTTGGGATTAGATGGTTACCCCTGCCGTTTGGGCACGACCAATCCACGGCTCAAGCGATTGAGGACGCGTCGTTTTTGTCGCCGCTTGTAGCTTTCGTGAGCATTGTCGCCTAGTTCGTTGCGGCGAGCTGTCTCTTCGTCCGCGATCTGGAACTCAACGAGTGCGAAGGTGACCCGCCCCTTCCGGGGGCGGGTATCACTCTCAGGCGGAGGAAGGTAGGGGTCCATCCGGAGTGGAAGGTCCACGACGAAGTTGAGGACCCGGTAGGAATCCCCAGAGAAGGCGTTCCCCATCCGGTCCTCGCGGTCCTCGAAGTCCCGGTCCAGGTGGAGCTGAGGGATGAACTGCTCGAAGTGAGGGTTCTCCTCCAGCAGTCCCTTGAACGGCAGCAACGTGTTCTCTGTCTGCCCCGGGACAACGAAGTTGAAGGGGAACAGGCGCTGCGTCAGGAAGTAGAGGACCGGCAACAGGTCTTCCCGCTTGCGGGTGATGACGCGAAACCGCGTGCGGTCATACACCTGCGCCGCAACGGTCTCCTTCTTCGCGATCAGCTTCGTGACCAGGGAGTCCCGCGTCTTGATAGAGTGGGCAAACTCCACGATGGGCAAGCCCATCTCCTGCATCTCACGGGCGACGCCCAGCACCTTCTCCGTGACCATCTCCGCGAGCTCGGCTTCGGAGGCGGCCAGGCGGAAGAGCAGGTCCCGCCCTTCGATGTGCTGGATGACGTGCATGACCTTCAGCACGATGCAGGCGATGCGCCGGTAGCGGGCAAGCCCCTTGGCCCCCGATGCGAAGAGAAAGAGGTCGTGGATTTCTTCCGGCTGGGCCACGGCGTCCGCGACCCGGTAGTCGAAAGTCTTCCGCAGGTACTCCACCGCATCGGCGAGCACCGTCCGGGCCCAGGCATCGTCGTAGGGCCGCGATACGTCCAGTTGGCAGAGCCGCAGGAATCGGTCTACCTCATCCCGCGTCTGGAAGTGCATGCGCCGCCAGTCGATGACGGAGCCACCTCTCAGGATGAGCCGGATACGCTCAAGCTCACGCAATCCCATCTGCGACACCGGGCGGACAGGGATAGCAGGGAGGACTGGAACAAGAGAGGGGGCCTTCACACCTGCGTTCCTAACCGGACCGGAAGCTCAGGGAAAGCCCCTCGGTGGCTTCCTGGATGAACCAGGAAGCCACCCTTGACAACAGGGCTACTTCGAGGACGACGACTCGTACTGCTGCTCGCTCACGAGTTGCCCATCGCGGTACTGGCGCTCAGCGACCTTCTGCCCGTTTTCAGCGAACGCCACGGCGACACCATTCTGCGTTCCCTTTGCCCAGTGGTCCTCGGACCGCTTCTGACCACTGGCGAAGAAGTGCGTGCGACGTCCGTGATAGTTCCCGCCGGAGAACTCGATCTCCTCTGTCTTGACGCCGTTCGCATCGAAGAAGGTCCAGAGGCCTGACTGGGCGCCGTCCGTGTGCTGGCCAACGACCTTCTTCTGGCCGTTCGGGTGGAAGCTGACGTACGGCCCATGCGCGACAGGGACGCTGGCCTCGGTCTTGTTCCTAACGCAGAAAACCCCGCGATCCGCCATGGTCTCGCGCCCCCCAAACTGCTTCGTGCCCGCTGGGCAGGTCAGCTTGATATCGCTCGGGTTTGCAGCCATCGCAGGACCGCTCACAGCCAAGCACAGGGCAAGAACGCGGTACGGAACTTTGGACATGGTCTTCCTTCTTTCCAGATGTTGGGAGGCGTCTCGAACTCCCACACGTAAAACGCGTGGCCTCCGAATAAATTCAAGCTCTCGGCACCGCCTTGAACGGAGTCCGCAATTAAGAAGGCCCTGCCCCTTAGTTAGGGAACAGGGCCTTCTGGACACGCTCAGGGGCCCAGTATCGACAACGGACTACTGGCTACTTCGTCAGCGTCGCGCAGAAGCCGTTGCCGTTGGTGAAGTAGAAGCCGAGCACAGTCTGGGAGAGATCCTTGTCAACACAGAGGTTCACCGACAGAGACGCGCTCCGAGCATCCGCCGACCGCTGGTAGCCATTGCTCAGCGGCACGCCATTCTGTTCACCGCCAGTAGTGCGGACGTAGAAGAACCCGTTGAGGCCCTCTTTCGTCGCGGGCAGGTCCGCGTTCTTGGAATAGAAGGACACACGGGCCTTCACGGTCTGCGCGGACGTATCCGTGCCGCAAGCCGTTCCGAAGATCTCCTTCGTCACGCTGTAGATGATGTTGCCGGTTCCCGTGGCCGGGTCAAAGCTCGCGGCCGGCTTGCCCTGGAGGTTGGAGCAGGTCGGGGCCGGGGGCGCCGAGCAGGTGCCGCCGAAGCAGGCCGAGCCGTACGCGCAGGTCGCCTGGCCCTCACCGGTGCAGGTCGTCGCGGCAGGGCTGCACACGCCCGTGGTGGTGTTGCAGGTGTTGCCGGCGCCGCAGTCAGCGTCCTTGGTGCAGCCCTCGGGGGTGGAGCCGGGCTCCTCGCAGCGCTTGGACACGGTGCCGCAGACCAGGTCCGTGGTGTCGCCCGAGTTGCACAGCTGGTTGGTCTGGCACTGGCAGACCTTCTGCGTGTTCGACGAACCGGCCAGCACGGCGCAGTTCTTCTCGGAGTCGGCGCAGTCCGAGCCGCTCTCGCAGGTGTCCATGCACACGCCAGCGGCCGTGTTACAGAAATTGGAGGAGCAGTCGGTGTCCGACGTACAGGACTCGACCGTCGTCGCGTCATCGCCACAGGCCGTCAGGGCCAGGCTCATCGAGCTCAAAGCGGCGAGCATCACCATCATCTTGCGCAGCTGCATTCGGAACATCCTCCTGGATGGGTTACGTCGCCCGGCGTCTCCGGCCACCTGACTCCAGACACCGGGCTTGAAGTCGAGCGGGCTTTAGTCCTCTCGCTCCAGACGTGTCAACGAGTGTCGACCGACCTTCCTACGCCTCCCACCCTGGGAAATTCACTGTTCACGAAAGCGCACAGTCCAGACGCACGTCACAGCGACATCGCCGTCATACGTGACGGCGATGTCGCTGCTGGATTTCAGAACGTGAACGGGAAGTCGATGGGCTCGCCCTGCTTCTGGTGCTTCGGGAACGACCAGCTCTTGATGAGGCCCGTGATGCACGTGGCCATGTAGCTCGTGCGGAACTCGTCCGTGCGGCACGACACCGCGGTCGTCTTACCGCTCGTCTGGACCGTCCAGCGCATCACCAGCTTGCCGCTGAGCGAAGGGTCCTTCTGCTTCTGCTCGTTCACGCACTTCACGATGGCCGGCTTGTTGTTCAGCACCACCTGCATGATGTCCGACTGCTGCAGGCGATCCAGCGTGCCGCCTCCCGGCTCGGGCGGGATGTACGCCGTCGCCGTCGGCTTGCTCGCGGGCTTCGCCGTCGTCGTCTTCTTCGTGCCGAACAGCTCGTCGAAGTCGTCATCCCCGCCACCGGAGTTCGACGAAGAAGAAGACGCCGCGGAAGGCTTCGACACGGTGATCGCGTCGCCGTCGTCGTCGTCATGCCGCGAGGAGCCTCGGCTTCCGTTGGAGCCCGACTTGCGATGGTTGCGCGAATCCACGCGCGCCACCGCCGTCCCCATGTTGGGCGTCGCGGAGGCAGGCTTCACCTCCGCCGCGGGCGGAGGAGGCGTCGGCGTGGCGGCCGGAGCCGTGGCCACGGCGGCGGGCGGCGTTGCCACCGCCGCGGGCGGAGTGCCAGCGACAGCAGGTGTCCCCGCGGCAGCGGTCGCCGCGGTGCCTTCAGCAGGCGGGGTCGGCGTCGCCGCGGGCTGCACCGCCGCCGGAGGAGGCGTCTGCACCGCCGCGGGAGGCGGCGGCATGGGCGGCATCTCCGCCTTGGGAGTCGGCGCGGCCGCGACCTGGACCGGCTGCTCCGTGGGACGCTCGGACGAATTGCCGCGCGCGACGAAGACGACAGCGGCGCCCGCCATCACCAGCACGCCCGCCGTCACCGCGACCATCATCCCCGTGCGGCCCTTGCCGCCCGTAGGTGCCGCCGCGGGCGGCGGATAGGCCGCCGGATAGCCGGGAGGCGGATAGCCCTGGGGCTGCTGCCCGTACGGCATCTGGGGCTGCTGCGGCGCATAGCCCTGCGGCTGCGGCGCGTACTGCTGCTGCACCGGCGGCTGCGGCGCGTAGCCCTGCGGCTGCGGCTGCGCGTAGGCCTGGGGCGAGGCCATTCCCGGCGCGGCGGCCATCATGGCCCCCGGCATCGCCGGAGAGGACACCGGCTCCGGCGGCGGCATGGGCACGTCCAGGAGGCGCGACTGAGACAACGGCTCGCGCTCCAGCGACGGCGCCGGACGCGGCGGCGGCTTGCTGAGGGCGTCGTTCTCCTCCTTCACCAGCGAGGCCAGCACGCTCGCGGCCGAAGGCTTCCAGCCCACCGGCTCCTCGGCGACGGCCGAGTTGCCACCCGCGCCCGGACGGGAGGCGCCCGCGCTGAAGGCGGACTCCACCGGACCGGCGGGAAGCGTGGGCGACGACGTGGACACCGGCGCGGGCGCGACGATGACCGGCTTGGCCGGACGCGGCGCCAGCACCGACGCCAGCTCCGCCGTCTCCGACAGGGGAATCCAGTCGCTGAAGCCCGAGCGCCAGCAGAGATTGTCCGGGCCCACCTCGCCACGGTCCCAGGCGTCCTTCACCTTCTCGACCGTCCAGGGGCCCACCTGCTTCTCGTCGATGGCGACGTACCACTCGTGCGTCGCGGCGGCGGCCTTCTCCTCCGCGGTCGGCTCGGCGGATTCGGCCTCGGCGAGCTTGCGCACGGCCTCCGCCTTCGCGGCCTTGGCCTCCGCTTCCGCTTCCGCGGCCTTGAGCTTCTGCGAACCCGTGCTCAGGACCTGGTCGAAGACCGCGCCGATTTCATCCTCTTCCACGTCCGTGAAGAGGCCGCCTTCCGGCGGTGTGCCCAGCGAGGCGGGCAGCCCCGTTCCGGACGACTCCACGATGCGGGGCGCGTTCGCATCCGCGCTGCTCTTGGTCTCGGTGGACGCGGAGGCCTCCGCTCCGCCCTCCTTCGCCGCCGATGCACCGGCGGGCCTCACCAGAATGGTGTGACCGCACTTCTTGCAACGCAGCTTGACCCCCTTGGGGCCAATCTTGTCGTCGCTGATCATGTACTGCGCGCGGCAGCTGTCGCAGACGAAACGCATCGTTCCCGTAAGCCTCAGAAATGACGGGCGAAATCCCGTCTGAATCGTAGAAGTGGCTACCGGCGGAGATCAAGGACACCTGCCTTGAACGCCCGCCTGCTTTCAACGCGTGAACCCTCGTTGCGGTCTGAGGGCCCTACTTTCGCACCTGGACCTCGACGTGTGTGCCAACGGCCACACGCAGCTCGTGCAGGTCCTCGGAGGTGGCGAACACCAGCAACTCCCGCAGCTTGGTGCGCGGGGCGACGCGGAAGGAAGACCCCGTCTCGCCCTGCACCATGCGGCGAACGGGCTCCAGTTCGCCCGCGGCGAAGAGGCCCGCGCGCGACGCGGTGAGTTCCGCGCCCTCCAGCCACGTGCGCACATCCTGCGGCGTCGCCGTGGGCAGGTAGGCCCTCGCCACCTTCGCCAGGGCGGCCCGGTCCGGCTCGCTCAGGCTCTTCTGGAGCAGCTGCCGCTCCACGTCCACCAGTCGCGGATCCACCGTGTAGCGCACGTTGCCCACCACCAGGCTGAGCGCGGCCTGAACCACGGCCTCCAGCCGCTCGGGCGCGACGCGCTGGCTGAACGCCAGCTCCGCGCGGGCCAGGGCCAGGGTACGACCGAGGAGGTAGTACACCTCCTTCTGCCCCTGCTCCGCGAAGTACTTGCCGCCCACACGCACACACGCGGGATGCGTCTGGAGCAGATCCACGTTCACGAGCGGCTCGGGGGCCGGTTCGTTGGAGCGCTTCGCCAGCCGCTCGCGCGTGGCCACCAGGAAGGGCGAGTACAGCTCCACCGCCTCCATGCCGAAGAGCCGCGCGACGTAGCGGTAGTGGTTGACGTGGTACTCCTGCGCCGTCGCCACGTCGATGCGGTGGCGCTTGGGCACCAGCTGGTACTGCGGGAAGGGCACCGCGTACAGGTGTCCCGCCTTCTCGAAGAGCAGGCCCAACAGCTCCGACAGCGGCCCGCGCACCTTCGGGTGGAAGAGCGCGGTCTGCCACAGCCGGTCCGTCAGCGGACGCTGCGCCAGTTCCTTCTTCTTCGCGTAGGGCCCCAGCTTGGTGAGGATCTCCTGCTCGTCCTCGCCCGCCTCGCCCAAGAGGCCCGACACCGCCTGCGCGGCGAGCCATGCGGTGTCGTAGTCCTTGCGCACCGCGGACAGCCGCACCAGGTGGCCCACCACCTTGCGCGGATTCTGCGTGTTCGGCAGCGCGCGGCGCAGCGCCACGATGGCCTCTTCCTCGCGGCCCGGCATCTGGCCCGCGACCTCCGCGAACGTCTCCTGGATGGAGGCGTCGTCCGGCAGGCCCTTCGCCGCGACGCCGTAGGCGGCCACCGCGCCCTCCGGATGCTTGAGCACCTGGAGGTACAGGTCGCCCAGCGCGCGCCACAGCGTCATGCGCGCCGGGTGCGTGTCCGGCGTCTTGGGCAGACGCGCGAGCATGCGCGTGTAGTTCTCCTCCAGCACCTTCCACTGGCGCGCGCCGCCGAGCATCGCCTCCAGCGCGCTGAAGGCCTCCACGAAGCGGTGGTCCAGGTCGAGCGCGGCGTTGAGGGCCTGCGTCGCGCCCTCCACGTCCTTCAGCTCGTCGCGGCGGATCTCGCCGAGCGCGAACCACACGCGCTTGGCCTTGTGCGGCTCCAGGGCGAGCGCGGGCAGCGCCAGCATGCGGCCCAGCACGTCCGCGGCCTTCTGGCCCTGACGCGTCTCGCGCAGCAGCCGGTAGAGCGCGTCCATCACCTCCGGCGAGTCCGGCTGCGTCTTGAGGGCGCCGGTGAACGCGTCGATGGCCATGTACGGGTCGTGCAGCTCGTCGCGCGCGATGCGGCCCAGCTCCAGGTAGACCTTGACCTTGGCCTCGCCCTCCAGGCCGTTGACGAGTTCCTGACGCAGCTCCGCGGACTTGTCGAAGTTGCCCGCCTTGTCCATCAACGTCACCAGCGCACGCAGCGTCTGCTCGTGCTGCGGGTCGATGGTGAGCGCCTTCTCGAAGTGGTTCTGCGCGCGGTCCGTCTGGCCGAGCGCGGCGTGCACGTCACCCAGCTGCCAGTAGACCTCCACGACCTCCAGGTCCGTCAGCTCCTCGCGGTGGTGGATGAGGATGGTCTGGAAGACCTTGAGCGCGTCCTCGTACCGCTTCGCCTGCACCAGCAGGTTGCCGTAGCCCTCGAGCGAGGGCAGGTACGTGGCGTCCAGGCCGTAGGCCTTCTCGTACGAGGACAGGGCCTTGTCGCGGCGGCCCAGCTTCTCCGTCACGTAGCCCAGCCGGTAGAGCTGGCGGCAGAGGTCCTGCGCGATGGCGGGGTCCTTCTCCGCCATGGCCTTCTCCGCCATCTTGCGCGTGACGATGTCCAGCATCCGCTCCGCGGACGCCCAGTCCTCGCGCGCGATGTAGACGTCCGCCAGCGGGCGCGCCGCATCCAGGCTGTCCGGGACGTGCTTGAGCGTCTCCTCCCAGTAGGGCGTGGCCGTGTCGCGGTCCTCGCGCGTCTCCGCGTGGTAGCGCGCGACGTCCAGCAGGGCCTTGCCCTTGGCGGCCGGATCATCCGTCTGCTGCGCTTCCTGCAGCAGCGTCTGCTCGTAGCCGCTCCAGTCCTGCTCCTGCTCCTGGATGCCCTTGAGGGCGCGGATGGTGGGCAGGTGGCCCGGGTCGATGGCGAGCGCCTGCTGGTACGCGTTCCGCGCGCTCGACATGTCCGAGAGCATGTCCTCGTTGATCTTCCCCAGGCGGTGCCACAGCTCCACCGCCACCGGGTCGCTGCCCACGACCTGCGCTTCCTTCTGGAGCATCTCCAGCGCGAAGGGCCAGTTGCCGCTGCGCTCGTAGAGGTTGCCCAGGGCGTGCAGCGCCTGACGGGACTCGGGGTCCGTGGCGAGCGCCGCGTGGTAGCTGTTCACCGCGCGGTCCACGGCCTTGAGGTTCTGGTACTGGACGTTGCCCATCTCCACGTACAGCTCCGCCTGCTCCTGCGGGCTGGTGGCGAGCGCGAGCTGCCGCTCGTACGCGAGGAGGAGGTCCTCCCACCGGGACTGCGCGCGGCGCAGCCGGATGAGGGACTTGATGGCCGACACGTTCTGCGGGTCGATGGAGAGCACGCCCTCCACGCACGCGTCGGCGTTGGCCGGGTTCTGGTACGTGTCCTCCCAGATGGTCGCGCTGCGGAAGAGGACGCGGACCTTCTCGCGGTAGTCCTGGGACAGCTCCAGCATCCGCTCGTAGATGGCGAGCAGGTCCGCCGGCTGATCCAACCGCGTGTGCAGCCGCTCCAGCGCCTCCAGCGCCTCGCGGTTGACGGGGTCGAACTCCAGCGCCATGCGGAACGCGGAGACCGCGGACTCGTCGTCCTTGAGGTCGCGCTCGTAGACGGTCGCGACCTCCACCTGGATGCGCGCACGCTCCTCGTTGGACGCCGCGAGGTCGCGGGCCCGAAGCAGCGTGGTGGCCACGTCGCGGAACGCATTTCCACGCCGGTAGAGCTTCGTGAGGACGCCGAGCGTCTCCAGGTCCGGCTCCAGCTCCAGCGCGCGCAACAAGGAGCTGGCCGCCTCCGTGGGGTCGTCCAGCGTCTCGTCCCAGACGCGGGCGATTTCCTTGAGGATGCCCTTGCGCGCCTCGATGGAGCCCGCCGCTTCCAGCTTCTGCTCCAGCGCGACGACGTACTCGCGGTCGCGGCCGCGCCGCTGGAACACCGCAGCCAGCCCGTCCAGCGCGGTGGAGTTGGTGGGGTCGAACTCCAGAATCTTGCGGAACGCGGCCTCCGCCGCCTGCGGATCATCCAGCCGCGAGTCGTGGATGCGCGCGAGCGTGGCGTAGATGCGCTCCGCGAGCGGGCCACGGGGCAGCTCGTCCGCGACCTCCTCGTAGACCGCCGCCAGCTCCTCGTGGCTGCCCGTCTCGTCCGCCAGGCGCTCCACCTCTTCGCGCAGCGCGTCCTCGGCCGCGTCCAGTTGCAGCGCGCGGCAGAGCGCCAGGAAGGCCACGTCCTTCTGGCCCAGGCGCTCCTCCTGCACCCGGGCGATCTCCCGCAGCGCCGCCATCTTCTCCTCGCCCGTGACGAGGTGGGGCATGTAGCGGTCCATCACCGTGGCGTACGCGCGCCAGTCGTTGTTCGCGCGGTACAGCGCGCACACGCGCTCGTAGGCGGTGCGGTTGGCGGGGTCGAGCTCCAGCACCTTCTCCAGCGCGCCGGCGGACAGCTCCGGCTTGCCGCCCTGCCCTTCCCACAGGTCCGCGACCGTGAAGTACGCGGCGATGGCCGGGTCGCGCTCTTCGGTCGCCAGGTGCACCTGGACCTTGAGCTCCAGGGCGCGCACGGCGTCGTTCCACGCGCGCAGCGACACGGACAGCGCGTACACGCGCTCCAGGTCGGAGACGGTGTGCGGCTCCACCTCCAGCGCGCGGCGGGCCGCGTCCAGCGACTCCTCGCGCCGGCCCATCCCCGCGAGCACCTCCGCCATCCGCAAGCGGAGCGCCTTCACGCCGTCGCTGCTGTCCTGCAGCGGGATGAGGCGGCGAAGCACGCCCACCAGCTCCTCGCGCTGGCCCGTCTCGTCGTACAGCTCGCGCAGCGTGTCCAGCACGCCGCGGTGGCGCGCGTCGCGGTCGAGCGCCGCCTTGAAGAACGGCACCGCCGCGTCCGGCTGCTTGAGCAGTCGGTACACCACGCGGCCCAGCCGCTCGTTGAGGCGCACCACCTCACGCGGATCCAGCGTGATGGCCAGGCGGCCCTCGAGCATCTCCCGCAGGTCCTGCGGACGGCCCGCGCGCTCGTACAGCGACTCCAGCGCGGTGAAGACCTGCTCGTTGCGCGGGTTCTTCGCCAGCAGCTCGCGGTACAGGTCGATGGAGCGGCCCAGGTCCGACAGCCCCTCGGCCGACACCTGCGCCATCTTGCCCAGGACGCGGTCCCGCTCGCTGCCGGAGACCTTCTCCGACTGGAGCTTCAGGATGGCGTAGAGCTTCTCGGACGCGCCCGCGCCCTCGTAGATGCCCTCCAGCAGCCGCGCCGAGGCGAGGTGCGACGGATCCAACGCGAGGATGGCCTCGTAGGCCCCCGCGGCACGGTCCGGGCTGTCCATCCGCTCCTGGTAGAGCTGCCCCAGGCGGAAGAGGAAGCCGATCTTGTCCGCGGCTTGGGTCGCGCCGGTGGCCAGCGCCTCCAGCACGCCGGCCAGCTCCGGCCACGCCTCCAGGTGCAGATAGAGGCGGTCCAACGCGACGAGCGAGCTCTGCTGCACCGACGTGTGCAGCGTGCGCGCACGCTCGAAGTAGGACACCGCGCGGTCCGGGTCGCGCAGGCGCGTCTCCAGCACCTGCCCCAGCTTGAGGCACACCAGGGCCGCGTCGGCGGCTTCGGCGATGCGCGGGAGGGCCTCCTCGTAGAGAACCACCAGCTCGTCGTAGCTGCCCGCGACGTCGGTGGCGTTCTCCAGGCGGCGGCGGACCTCGCTGTCGTTCGGGTCTTCCTTGAAGCCGCGGTAGAGCGCGAGGAAGGCCAGCTCGCTCTCGCCCTGCGTCTCGCGCAGCGTGGCCAGCTCGCCGAGCAGTTGCTTGCGCTCGATGGCATCCGGCGACACTCCCACGCGCGTTTCAATCAGCTGCGCCAGCCGCATGACGTCACCGCTCGCGCGGAAGGCGCGCAGCAGCGTCTCCACCGCGAGCAGGTTCTGCGGCTCACGCGCCACGATGGCTTCCATGCGGCCCACCGCGCCCGGGTGGTTGGGCTGCATGGACAGCACCTCGCCGTACAGCGACAGCGCGCCTGCCTTGTCGAGCAGCTTGGACTCGCGCACGGTCGCCAGGCGGAACTTCAGCTCCAGGCCCTCCTCCGGCGGCATCAGCGCGATGCGCCGCGCGAGGACGTCCGCGAGCTCCGGCCAGCGCTCCTGCTTCTGGCAGAGGCTGTCCATGCGAGCGAGCGCGACCGCGTCGTCCGGCTGCAGCTCCAGGAGGCGCCGGAACGTGGCCAGCGCGCCCAGAGGATCCTTGAGCTGCTCCTCCTGCAACGCGCCAATCTGGTGGAGCACCGCCGCGCGACGCGCCGGCTCCTCCGACAGCGCGAGCTGACGGCGCAACACCTCCAGCAGCTCCGAGGGACGGCCCGTCGAAGCCACCAGCCGCGCGGTGCCATCCAGCGCCTCGGTGTCCGTGGGCTTGAGCTCCAGCACGCGCTTCCACGACTGGAGCGCCTCCGCCGGCTCACCCAGGTCCACCTGCATGCGGGCGAGCGCGCGGTACAGCTCCGCACGGGCCGCGTCGCTGGCCTTGGGGGCCACCTCGGTCAGCACCGCGCACAGCTCCTCGGGCGCCTCCGCCTTGTCCACCAGCTGGATGCACAGCTCCAGCGAACGCGGATCCTCCGGCAGCTCGCGCAGCGCGCGCGTGGCGGAGAGGAACCCCATCTCCGCGTTCTCCAGCGCGTTGGCGTAGATCTCCGCGATGCGGCGCAGCAGCGCGGCCCGCTCCTGCGGCACGGGCTCCGCGGAGGCGCGCGACTCCAGCATCTCCACCTGCTTCAGGTGGTTGCCCACCGAAGCGAAGATGGGCTCCAGGGCGCTCGCCGCCGCGCCACGCAGCGGGCTCTCCGAACGCGCCAGCTCCTCCAGCGCACCCACCGCGCCCGGGTGGCCCGCGCGCCGCGCGAGCACCGCCTGGTACAGCTCCAGCGCGCCGCGCGGATCATCCAGGCGCGACACCTTCAGCCGGCCCAGGCGCACACGCAGGTCGGACGCCTCTTCCTGCGCGTCGCGTGCGTCCGCCATCTGGATTTCGCGCTCGACGTGCTGCGCGAGCTCCGCCCAGCGCTCCATGTCCGCGAGCACGCGGCCCAGGAGCTTCAACGCGTTGGCGTTCTCCGGACGGCGCTCCAGGACTTCGCGGTACGCCTGCGCCGCCAGCGACTTGTCCGCCAGCGTCTCCTCGGCCAGGTGCGCCAGCTCGAAGAGCAGGTTGATCTGCGAGGCCGGATTCACCTCCGCGGACACCTGCCGGCGCATGACGAGCGCCAGCTCCCGGTGCGCCCCCGTGCGGCGGTGCACTCGGGCGATGGCCTCCAGCACCGGCCTGTTCATCGGGTCGCGCCGGCTCACCTGCTCCAGGGCGCGCACCGCCAGGTCGTAGCGCTTCAGGCGGTTGTCGTAGATGGCCGCCAAGCGCCGCCACAGGTCGCCCGCCAGGGGCTCCGCGGGGTCGCGCTCCAGCTGATCCTCGTAGGCCGCAGCCACCTCCTCGAAGGAGCCCGAGTCCGCCGCGAGCCGCTCCAGCTCGTCGCGCACACCGGCTTCAGCGGGCAGCTCGTTGAACGCGCGCAGGCGCGCGACGAAGGCCAGCGATGTCTGGCCCAGGCCCTCGCGCAGGACGGCGATCTCCTGCAGCCGCTCCAGGCGCTTCTCCGGCGGAACGCCCGGCAACAGCACCTCCAGCACGTCCACCAGCTTCCGCGTGTCGTTGAGGCCGCGGTAGACGGGCTCCAGCAACCGCGCCGCCTCCAGGCGGGGCCCGTCGTGCGCGAGCAGGCGTTCCAGGCCCGCCACCACCTGGCCGTCGCCCGGCGACAGCTCCAGCAGCCGGCGGTACACCGGCAGCGCTTCGGTGGGACCGACTTCCTTCTCCAGCAACTGCGCGCGGCGCAGCAGGTACGCGCGGCGCCCGGGCTCGTCCGGCGCGAGCTCCGCGAGCTGATCCAACACGTCCGCCTGCTCCACGAAGTGGCGTGTCTTCGCGTACAGCTTGTCGAGCGCCAGCAGCCCCTCGGGCACCTTGCGGTTCGCCAGGGCGGAGCGCAGGACCTCGATGGCCTTCGCGTCCTCGCCCGCGCTCGCGTAGGCCTCGCCGGCCTTGAGCAGCAGGCCCAGCCGCGCCTCCGGGTCGGTGGAGAGCTGCGCCTGACGGGCGTAGACCTCCGACAGGCTCTTGGCGTTCTGGCCCTTCTCGTAGAGCCGGGACAGCGCCTCCAGCGCCTGACGGTCCTGCGGCGCGTCCGCCAGAAGGTTCTTCCAGAGGCGCGTGGCCTCCTCGGGCTGATCCAGGCTCTCACGCAGCTCCGCCGCGCGGCGCAGCAGGTCCAGCGTCGCCGGGTCTCCCGCGGTGAGCTCCACCGCGGTGGTCTCGTAGATCTCCGCCAGCACCTCGTGGCTGCCCGTATCGCGGGCCAGGCGCTCCAGGTCCGGACGCACGCCTTCGCGGTCCAGGTCGTTGGCGAACGCCTTCACCGACGCCATGAACGCGAGCGACGGCTGCTGCATGTCGCGCTCGTAGATGCGGCGGACCTCTCCGGCGAGGATGATCTTCTCCACCGTGAGCGCGGACTCCATCCGCGTCTCGCGCAGCGCCACGCGGCGGGCATGGTCGCCCACCTGCGCGAGCACCTTGTCCAGCACCTCCAGCGCCGCGCCGCTCATGGGCACGGCCGCCTTCACCCAGGCCTCCAGCGCGGCCCTCGCGCCCGGGTGGCCGGGGTCCTCGGTGAGGATGCGCTTGTAGAGGCCCAGCGCCGCGTTGGCGTCGTCCAGCACCGTGCGCAGCAGCTCCGCCAGGCGGAAGGACACCTCACGCCCCTGCGGGCTCTGGCCCTCCTGGTTGCGCCGCAGCGTGAGCGTCCACGCCAGGTCCTTGGGACGGTTGAGGTCCGTGTAGAGGCGGTCCAGCGCCGTGGCGGCCTCGCGCTGCGCCGGGTCGCGCTCCGCGATGGCGCGCCACGCGGACGCCGCGCTCTCCTTGTCGGTGAGCTTCGCCTCGTGCAGCAGCGCGGCCTCGCGCAGACACACGAGCTGATCCGCGGGCTCCTGGATGGCCGCCGCCAGCTTCTCCAGCACCTCCGCCAGCGCCGCCCACTCCTCGCCCGCGCGGTGCAACCGCTGCAACGCCCGCAGGCTGTCGAGGTTGCCCGGCTCCAGCTCCAACAGCGCCCGAAGCGCCTTCACCGCGCCGGGCCGGTCGTCGAGCTTCTTCTCCTGCACCTCCGCCAGCTCGCGCAGCAGCGCCGCGCGCGCGGGGCCCACGTCGCCCTCCTCTGTCAGCTCGGAGAGGATCTCCGCGAAGCTGTCGAGCGAGTCCGCGTCCTCCGCGGCCTGACGCGCGGCGGCCCGGAGGCCCGCGTCCGACGGCGCCAGGCGCAGCGCCCGCGCGAGCGCCGCGAACGCCAGCTCCGGCTGCCGCAGGTGCGCCAGGTGCACCTGGGCCGCGTGACGCAGCGCCTGCACCCGCCCGGTGTCGTCGCGAGCCACCTCCGAGAGCACGTCCAGCGTCGCCACCAGCTTGCGGTGCTCCTTCGTGCGCTCGTACGCGGGAATCAGCGCGCGCGCCGCCGCCTCACGCGAAGAGCCCGAGGCCAGCATCGCCTCCAGCGCCGAGAGCGCGTCCGGATCCGACGGACGCTGCCGCAGCAGATCCGCGTAGCTCTGCACCGCCTCCGCGCCGCCGTCCTGCGAGCCCTGCAGCAACTGCGCGCGGCGCAGCTTCAGCCGCGACACGTGGTCCGCGTCACCGGCCGTCTCCGCCAGGCCGATCATCCGCGCCAGGGTGTCCCCCAGCTCGCGCTGCATGCCGGCCTTCTCGTAGAGCTCCGCCAGGCGCGGCAGGTGCCGGCCCTCCTCGCCGCCATGCGTGATGGCGGACTGGAGCGCTTCGGCGGCCTGCTGCGGACGGCCCAGCTCCACGTTCAGGTCCACGAGCCGCAGGAGCAGATCCAACCGCTCCGGCCCACGCGTGGCGTGGATGCGCTTGCGCAGCAGCGTCTCCGCGTCCGCGGAGCGGCCCGCGCGCCCGTACAGCCGCACGAGGCGCTGGAGCACCTGCGGCGCCTCGGGCGAGCGCGCCAGCGCGGCCTCCAGCGCCGTGATGGCCTCCGCCGCCATGCCGCCCTCTTCCGCCAGCACCGACGCCTCGGAGAGCAGCTGCACGGCGAGGACGGGGTCCTCGGACTCGGTGGCGAGCGTGCGCAGCACGCGGCCCAGCTCCGCGTGCGCGGACAGGTCGCGCGCCAGGCGCGCCGTCTCAGCGCGTCCCGACTCGTCCTTCGGCTCCTCGCGCACCATGCGCAGCCGCGTGTCGAACGCCGCGCGGCTGTCCGCGAGCTGCTTCTCGTGGATGCCGGCCAGCACCGTCAGCAGCCGCTTGCGCGTGGGCGCGTCCGTCGTGGAGTCCAGCTGTTGCTGGAGCGCCGCCACCTGCCGCTGGTGGTCGCCCGTGCGGCCGTAGTGGTTCGCCAGGGCCTCGGTCAGCGCGACCGTGCGCACGCCGCCGGCCGCCAGCCGCTCCAGGCCGCCCACCACCACGCCCGTGGACACGTTCTCCGCCAGCAGCGCGAGGAACAGGTCCGCCGCGTCCTCCTGGCGGTTCAGCCGCTCCGCGTACAGCTTCGCCTGCCGCGCGGTCCACTCGTTGCGCTCCAGCTGCGACTCGGAGAGCGTCGCCAGCTTCCCCGCCAGCGCCGCCGCCTCCTCGAACTTCGACAGCGCCACGCACAGCGCCTGGAGCCGCTGCACCGGCTGCGTGTCCTCGGGCGCCAGCTGTACCCACTGACGCACGATCGGCTCCAACTCCACGGGCGAGGCACCGGCCGCCTCGCGCCGGGCGATGTCCGTCTCCAGCCGCGTCTTCGGATCATCCGCCAGCGCCGCGGCCGCCTGCAGCGACTTCACCGCCTCGCTCGCCGCGGTGTCTCCCGGCACGCGCGAGAGCACCTCGCGCCACGCCGCTTCCGCCCGCACGGGGTCCGCCAGCGGGCCCTGGAGCAGCTGCGCCAGGTGCCGCCACAGCGCCACCGCCACGGCCGGAGGCGTCGCCCCCTGCGCCGCGCGCAAGAGCGCGTGCGCCAGCGCCGGCTGCGCGTTGGCCTTCTCCGCGTGCTCCACCACCGTGTTGAGCAGCAGCGGCCGCCCCGGCTCCAGCTCCAGCGCGCGCGCCAGCACCTCGAAGGCGCCTCGCTCGTTCTCCTGCTCCTCGAACATCAACGCCAGCGCTTCGCAGAACGCCACGCGCTCGGCGCGCGGACGCGGGGCGAGCATGGCCAGCTCCAGGAGCGGCAGCACCTCGTCCAGCTTCTCGTCCTCCGCCAGCAGGCGCGACAACTGGAAGGCCGCGAGCGCGTTGGTGGGCTCCAGCTTGAGCGCCGCCTCCAGGTGCGCGCGCGCCGCGTCCGCGTCCTGCAGCTGCTGCATGCACAGGTCCGCCAGGCGCAGGCGCAGGCTGGCCTGCTGCGCGCGGTCCTTCACCGTGCCCAGGTAGCGCTCCAGCGTGGCCACCGCGTCCGCGTAGCGCTCCTGGCCCAGCATCAGCTCCGCCGCCAGGCTGGCCGCGTCCGCGCGCGACGCATCCGCCGCCACGGCCTTCTCGAAGGCGGCCAGCGCTCCGGCCGCGTCGTTCATCCGGCCCAGCTTCACCGTGCCCACGCGCAGCCACAGGTCCACCTGCGCCGTGCGGTCGCGCGCCTCGCCCGCCATCGCCTCCAGCTGCGCGAGCGCCGGTCCGTAGTCGCCCGCGCGCCCCGCCATCCGCTCGATGAGCGTCAGCGCTTCCGGCATGCCCGGCCACAGCAGGAAGCAGCGGTCCAGCGCCTCCTTCACCTTGGCGGCGGAGCCCGGGTCGTACCAGGCGAACAGCTTCGCCACGAGCAGCGACAGGCGCGCTGCGCTCTTGCGGTCGCGCTCCTCCAGCGACATGCCGCGCAGCATGCGGACCTTGTCGCGCCACACCTGCTCGAAGCGCTGCATCGCGCGGGTGGCCTTGTCCGCGCGCGCGTTCTGCGGATCCAGCTCACGCGCCACGTCCAACACCTGCTGCGCCAGCGCGTGCTCGGTGGGGTCGTCCACCAGCCGCTCCGCGAGCGCGGCGTACTCCTCCGCCATGCCCGCGTCGCCCAGCGCCGCACGCTCGCGCTGCAGCGCCTCGAACGCCGGCTGGAAACGCTCCTCGGACAGCAGCAGCTGGCGCACGCGCCGGAATGTCGCGCGGTCCGGCTTCACTCGCGCCGCGCGCTGCAGGCACAGCACCGCGCGGTCGCGCCGGAAGAGCTTCTGCTCGTAGAGGTCCGCGGCCTTCAGGTAGTGGCCCGCGCTCTCCTCGCCCTGCGTCGCGGCGCCCAGCCGCTCCAACACGTCCACCAACGACGACGAATCCTGCCGGATCTCATGCAGTCGCTTGAGACCGCGCAGCGCGGGCATCGGGTCCTTCGCGACCAGCAGCGCGCGCTTGAGCAGATCCTCCGCGCGCGGCGCGTTGCGCTGACGCTCGTGTGCCAGCTCCGCCGCGCGGCACAAGAGGCGCGCCGCCTCCTCCGTCGGAACGTCCCGCGAGCGCCCCTCGTACAGGCGGATCAGCTCCTCGACCCGGCCCGTCTTCTCCAGGGCCGCTTCGGTTTCAACGAAGGAGCGGTCATCGGTCACACGCAGCGTGGGACGCGCAGGGGTGGAAGGCTGTTCCATGATGCTCGTTGGCCAAAGGGGGAATGAAACGAGGGCGCCAGCGACCGGAGTGTACCGGCCGCGGGCGCCCCCGGGCAATCATGCAAAACCCGTCAACCGGCGGGAATTATTGGCTTTCTTGCTCGCCAGCCGAGGAAGCATTTTCCGTCGGCGACGCTGCGGAATCAGCGTCGTCACCGGCTTCCGGCTGGCTGCCCGCGGGGGGCGTCGCGGGGGCCTCGGGGAGGGCCTTCGCGCGCTCCACGCCGGCGCTGTCGTTGAGCTGCGTGTACAGGGCGACGGCCTTGTCACGCTGCTGCAGCTCCTCCGCGAGCTGCGCGGCGCGGGGCAGGTGCTCCCCACCGAGCTTCTCGTAGAGGGGCAGCGCCTTGTCCTTGCGGCCCGCCTGCGTCCACGTCTCCGCGGCGGCGGCGATGTCACCCAGCAGCTCCAGCCACCGGGCGCGGCCGGCGGGCTTCTGCTCCTGTTCGGCGCGGGCCAGCTCGCGCTTCGCGAGTTCCTTGGCCTCGTCCTCCAGGGTGAGCCGCTGCATGAAGTGGAACGCCTTCGGAGGAGGCAGGGGGCTCAGCACCTCCACCGCCTCGCGCCGCTGCCCCACGGCCACCAGCAGGGTCGCCGCGCCCAGACGGTCGCCGCGCTCCACCAGGGCCTTCACCTCCAGGCCCCGGATGCGGTTGGCGCCGACCAGGTCCCGGGCGCGCTCGTACGCCTTGCGCGCCAGGGTCAGCTTGTTCGCGCGCTCGTACGCGAGGCCCGCCTGATCGAACTGCCGCGCGCGCTCGTAGAGGCGTGCGACGTTCTCGAAGTCGGCCTTGGCGACGTAGTGCTCCATGAGCAGTTCGTACGCGCCAGCCTTCTCCAGCGTGGGGCCAATCTGCTCCGCGGGCAGCGTGCTCACGAGGCGGCGGGCCGCGTCGTTGTCCTGCCCGGACAGCGCCGTGCGCAGCGCGCTCTTCAGGTCACCGCCCGCCTCGAACAGCCGGGTGGCATCCGCGAAGCCGTTGTTGCGCTCGTGCAGGCGCGCCGCGTCGCGCGTGCGGCCCATGCCTTCCAGCTGGGTCGCCTGCTCCTTCCAGTCGCCCGTCAGCTCCGGCATCGGCGCGCGCTCGGGGCGCTCACCGCGCGGAGGACGCTCGCCACGCTCGGGGCGCTCGGCCCGGGGAGGACGCTCGCGCCGCTCACCGGCCGCGCCGCGCTCCGGACGCTCGCCACGAGGAGGACGCTCACCGCGCTCACCCCGGTCCCGGCGCTCGCCGCGCTCCGGACGGTCACCGCGAGGAGGACGCTCGGCGCGCTCCTCACGGGCCGGGGCCGAAGGCTCCGCCGTCGGCTCACGGCCGCTGAGCGTGAAGGCCGCCTGGGAACGGTCCGCGTCGCCCGCGGCGCGCCAGACACGGCCCACCAGCGACATCACGTCCACCCAGCCGTCGAACTTCTCCTTCGCGGGGTCCACGGCCGGCTTCGACGGGGCGGCCTCGGCGGGCGCGCTCCCTTCGGCCGGCTCGGCCCCCTCGGCCGGCTCGGCACCCTCGGCCGGAGCAACAGCCTCGGCGGCCGGAGCCTCCGGGGGCGCTGCTTCGGTGGTGGCGCCCGCTTCCGGCGACGCGGCTTCCGCGCCCGCTTCCGGCAGGGCCGGCTTGGACTGGCGCTGCACGCGCAGGAGCGTGGTGATGAGGCGGCCACGCGTGTTGAGGTCCAGGTCCTCCAGCGACTTGAGGTTCATGGTCCGCAGCGAGCGGACAATGGCCTCCAGCGGACCCTTCTCCGCCGTGAAGTCGTTCTTGGAGAGAGCCTTCTCCAGGACGCTCAGCTCGGCGATGACACGCTGGCCAGGCCCCACCGGGCCCGCGTCGCGATCACGGCCACGGCCTTCACCCCGGCCGCGCCCTTCACCCCGGCCACCGCCAGGACCGCCACGACCTCCGAAGCCTCCCGGTCCGTCACGACGGGGCCCCTGGCCCGGCGCGCCCCCGTTCGGACCGCGTCCACCCGGACGCGATCCACCGCTTCCATTCTCCTGAGCCACGTGAATCTCCCGCTAGAACGCGTAGCGAATGTTGGGCGCCACCGCGAACCCGAAGGCGCCCTTGGAGGCGAGGTAGTTCCCCACGACCTCCAGCCCCACCGAGAAGTGGCGCAGCCGCGTGTAGTACTCCACTCCGGGCCCGGCAAACACAAGAATGTCGGAATCCGGGAGGAGCTTCTTGGGAGAGAACATCGCGTAGCCCACGCCGGCACGGGCGTAGATCCAGGTGCGCTTGACCTCCTGGCTGTCGGCGAAGCCCACCAGGCGGGCGCGCAGCACGGCGCCAGGAACCAGCATGGTGAAGTCACCGGACGCGGCGCCCTGCGAATAGCCGACGTATTCGGCGCCCGCGCGGTTGGCGGAGCCCATGAAGAAGACGCCCAGGGACAGGCGCTCACCCAGGTCCACGCCCAGCTCCACCTGGGCCATCTGGCCAGAGGAGAAGGGCCGCGGGCCGGAGTCCGCGGGCGGGTTGGTGATCCACGACGGACCGCCGTACACGCCGAAGTACACACCGCGCTCGACCTCGTTGAAGGTCACCGCGGGCCGGTCCTGCATCGCGGAACCGGCGCTGGGGGTGTCCTGGGCGCCCGCCATCGCGGGAATGAGGAGCGCGGCGCTCAGGGCAAGAGGAGCAAGGACTTTCTGCATGGAGGGCGGCCTGGTGGGGGGCAGTCCTCCCGCGGGGGCGGGAGGTTGAAGTGAAGAAGCGGGCAGCCCTGAGAACAGGACCGCCCGCGCGGGAAACGGATGTGTTGATTCTACGTCAGTCACCGGCCTGCTTGAAGATGAACGGGTAGGTGACGATCACGGAGCCTCCACCCTTGGGCTCCGGGAACTTCCAGGTGCGCACGCGGCCAGCCACGCAGGTCTCCAGGTCCGAGTTGCCCGCCGTGGACTGCGCGACGTTGGACGTGGCCACCGAGCCGTTGGCGCTGATGACGAACTTCACGGAGACCTTGCCGCCCAGCTTGGGGAAGCGGTTGAGCAGGCTCTCGTAGCAGTAGCGGATCTGCCCGCGGTTGCGCTGGATGACCTGGCGGATGAGCTCCTTGTCCAACGAGCCCATCACTTCCGGATCCGACGAGGTGATGCCCACGTCCACGCTCTGCTTGCCGCCGAGCGTGCCCACGCCGGTGCCGTAGCTGCCGCTGCCGCCGCCACGGCCCTTGGTGCCGATGCCGCCGATGCCGATGCTGTCACCGGTGCCGCCGCCACCGCCGCCGCTGCCGCGCAGACCCATGCCGCCGAAGCCGCCCGCGTCGCCCGCCTTGGCGCCGAACATGTTGCCCATGGCGCTCTTGAGCTCACCGCCCAGGCCCGACTTGCCGAAGATGGTGGAGATGCCGCCCTTGCCACCGCCGAAGATCTTCGCGGTGAGGGCGCGCGCCTCGTCCTTCTTGTTCGGGTCGCCCTTGGGCGCAGCGCGGTTGTTGGTCTTGGGCGCGTCCTTCTTGCCCATCTGACCTTCGTCGTTGCGCTGCTTCTGGGCCATCTCGCCCGACTTCTTCTCCTTCTGCTGGTTCAGCTTCTCCAGGAACTTGTTCTTCTGGGTCTCCGGAGCCTTGATGATCAGCTTCGCGATGCGCGCGTCGTTGCCCGCGAGCTCATCCGCGTACTCGTCCCCTTCCCCACTCTGGTTCATGGAGTGGATGACGAACGCGGTGCCGATGAAGAACATCACCAGGAAGATGTTGAGCGCCGTGTAGTCGATGTTCTCGCCCACCGGCACGGCGACGCGCTTGGGCACCGGCTGGAACTGCGCCTCCAGCGTGAGGCCGCCCAGGTCCACCCAGACGAAGTCGTCCGCTTCCAGCGTGAGGCCGTAGGCGTCGCCGTCCTGGGAGGCCTTGCCGGACTCCATCACCGCTTCCAGGTCCAGCGTCTCGCCCTTGCGGGTGAGCTCGCCCTTCATCTTGCGCGCGAAGCGCACGGTGAAGGACTGGCCGTCGGTGCGCAGCACCTCGAAGGTGGGGGCGCCCAGCTTGGCGTCGCCCATCACGAAGTCCACGCCCTTGGCGCTGCCGACCGTGAAGGCCTTCTTCGCGCCGGGGGGCACGAAGAACTCGCCCACGCGCTGGTCACCCCAGAGCAGGCGCAGCGACACGCCCTGCGGGCCGTTGGACTTCGTCTTGCGCACGGTGCGCACGCGCGGCGCGGCTTCCTGCTCCTCGTGCGCGTCGTCCGACTCCGGAGCCTTGGGGGCCTTGGGAGCCCGCGCGGGAGCCACGGCGTTCTTCTGCGTGGGCGCGACGGAGGAATCCAGCGCGGCGACGGGAGCCGGAGCCGGCGTCGCGGCGGGCGCGGGCGTCGCGACCACCGGAGCGGGCCCGGCAACGGCCTGCGCGATGGCGGCGGCGGGGGCCACCGGCGCGACCGTGGGGTTCTTGTCCGTGGGCGCGTCCGCCTGGGCGACGGCGGCGGCCAGGTTCACCGCGGCGACAGCGGCCGGGTTCTCCAGGCGGATGGTGGTGCCACCCACGCGGACCTCGTCACCGAAGGAGACCTGCCCCTTGTTGACGCGCTTGCCGTTGACGTAGGTGCCTTCGACGCTGCCCATGTCGATGATGGACATGGAGCCGTCGGCGGCAACTTCGATGACGGAGTGGATGCGGCTGACCTTGTCGTCCTCAAGGCACAGGTGCGCGGAGGAAAGACGACCAATCTTGATGATGTCGCGCTCGTAGTCCTTGGAGGCGACCAACGTGTCGCCCTTGAAGACCTTGAGTGTCAGGGGTACGGCCATGGAGGGCTCCCGGTAGGCTTTGGCGCTCTTGGACAACGGTGCCGGCGGAAGGTTCCCGCCGTCGATTCAATCCGTGGTGGGGGGATTACAGCTCGCCCACGGACTGCATCACCTTGTCCTCGAAGTCTTCGCGGATGCGGATGAGGTTCGAGTGCTTCACGGTCTTGCGCGCCTCGACGTACTCGCCATCCGGCTTCGTGAGGTCACCTTCAATGGTGTCGTCCTCGAAGTCGACGCTGGTCGTCTTCTGCATCCTGGCGCCGCCACCCTCACCCGCCGCCTTGCCGCCCTCGTCCTGGGCGAAGGCCGGGGCCACCGACAGCGTCACCAACAGCATCAGCCACTTCCGCATCCTGCCTCCACGTGGGGCCTTCCCAAGGCCCACTGGTGTTTCCGCATGGTGGGCCCCCGCCTCGAAAAGCGAGGGGCCCACAAGGTTCGCATCTTCCCGAGCCGCGCCGCCAGCGTGAAGCCACTGGCGGGCGTCTCCCACATCACAGCAGGTCGTCGGTGGGCTCGTCGGAGTCCGCCGGTGCTGCATTCTTCTGGGCAGGGGCCGTCTGCGTGCCACCCGCCGGAGTGGCGGCCGGCTGCTGCGCCCCCGTGCCCGAGGCCGGCGTGGCCTGCGGAGCGGTGCCGTTGCCGGACGCGGGCGTCGCTCCACCCGGAGGCGGCTGGCCCTTCTGCTTCGCCTCTTCCGCCTTCATCGCGGCCTGCTGCTGCGCCTGGAGCGCCTCCATCTGCTTGGCCTGGGCCTCCGCGGCGGACGCCTCGCGCTTGGCCTGCACGATGCTCTCCGCCTCGCGCATGAGGCCGAAGACAGGCGCCTCCGCGTTGATCGCGACCTCGCCGCCGGCGAGCGCGACGTACTTCTTGTAGAGCTCCACCGCGCGCTCGGGGGCGTCCTTCACCTTGTGCAGGATGATGCCGCGGTTGAGGTACGTGGCGCCCAGGTCGGGGTTGAGCTTCTCCGCCTCGTCGTACTCCTGCATGGCCTTGTCGTACTGGCCCTGGCCCTTGAGCGCGATGCCCAGGTCCACGTGCGCGGCGGCGTTCTTGCCGTCCGACTGCAGGATGCGGCGCAGGTGCTCCTCCGCGCCGGGGAAGTCCTCCGCGTTGAGCGCCAGTTGGGCCAGCTCCACGTGCGCGGGCACGTAGTCCGCCTTCGCCTCCAGGGCGCTCTTGAACTGCAGGCGCGCGCCCTCGGTGTCGCCCTCCTTCAGGAGGATGAGGCCCACGGCCTGGTGCAGCTCGGGGTCCGTGCCGTCCAGCTTCACCGCGCGCAGCGCGACGAGCTTCGCCATGGCCAGCTGCTTGCGATCCAGGTAGCTGCGGATCATGACCTTGAGGGCGTTGGTGTTCATCGGGTCGCGCATGAGCGCGGCGCGAGACAGCTCCATCGCCTTGTCGTGGTCGTTGTTCTGCCGGTAGATCTCCGCGAGCCGGGCGCGCGAGCCCGCGTCATCCGGGTAGCGCGTGAGCACGTCCTGGTAGAGCGCCACGGCGCCGGCCACGTCGCCGCCGTTCTGCTTCATGATGGCCAGGTTGTCGGACGCCTGGCGCAGGGACGGCTTCTTGGTGAGCGCGGACGCGTAGCGGGCCTTGGCCTCGTCGCCCTTGCCCATGCGCTCGGCGATGACGCCCAGGTTGTACTCGGCCTCCGCCAGGTTCTGGTCCGCCTCCAGGGCGGCCTTGAACTTGCGCTCCAGCGACGGGTAGTCGAAGGCCTTCGCCTTCTTCTGCGCGTCGAAGGACTTCACCGCGTCATCGAACAGCAGCATGGCGCGGTTGGAGATGGACACCGGGCCCGTGGGGGCGGCCACCGGCTTGGCGACAGCCGCCGGGGTGTTGGTCTGCGTGGTGGAACAACCGACGGCGGTCAGCGCCAGCGTGGCCAGCAGGAGGGGGCGGAACGGGTGCATGCGGCGATTCATTAGAGGAAGTCCTCCGGCTCCTGATCATCAACGGTCTTCTTGGGGGCGCCGTCCTTGGACGCGGCGGCGGGCTTGGCGACCTCGGACTCGGTCTGCTGGCGAAGCGCGTTCGTCAGCGCGGACAGGTCCTCGTTGAGCGCCTCGCTCTTGGCCATCTTCTCCGGCTCGGACTTGGAGACCGGGGGCGGGATGTCCTGCACGGCGGCCAGCAGGTCGCCGCCCAGCACCAGCTCCTTGTTCTTCAGCGCGAGCTTCTCCTCCAGCACCTCCGGGTAGCGGTCCGGCGCGTAGGTGGTGCGGAGGATCTTCAGGCTCGCCGCGGCGCAGTCGTTGAACACGCCCAGCTCGCGGCTCTTGGCCACCGCGCCGGAGAAGGCCTCCGTGGCCTTGTCCTTGAGCGGCTGGGCCTGGTTGGCGAACTCGTCGCGCAGGGCCTGCTGCGACTCCTCATCCAGGCCGCGCGGCATGGGCGCGTTCACGACGAGCTCCGCCATGTGGTCATACGCGAGGCCAATGCGCTGCAGGGCGCAGATGGCCGGCTCCGGGGCGCCCAGGGCCACGGTCTGCACGTACTTCTTCTGGACGACCTCCAGCGCGCGGCCCTTGTCGGCCAGCGAGCCCTTGAAGCGCTCCGGAGACGGCGGCACACCCCAGTACAGCTTCAGGCGCTTGAACTCGTTCCAGTCCGGCTCGATGGCCAGCAGGTTCGCCTGCGCGGCGGCGGCCAGCGCGGGCTTCTCCAGCGCGGTCTGCTGACGGCGGGGCAGCTGGTCGAAGTACTCGAAGATGCGCTTGTTCATGCGGCGCACGTCGTTCGTCTTCCGCATCTTCGCGTAGATGTCGGTGATGCGGCCCTCGGCCATGAGGAACTTGCTCTGGCTGCGCATGTTGTCGCGCTCGTACTCCTCCAGGAGCTTGATGGCCTTCATGTACGCGCCCTGCTTCACGTACAGGTCCACGACGGACAGGAAGGCGGCCTCCGCGTCCTTCGACTTGGGCCACAGCTCGATGTAGTGCTCGCGGTTCTTGAGCGCGGCCTTCAGCTGGCCCAGTCCCTCGCGGTAGGTGGCCGCGTTGAACAGGGCGATCTGCGCCTTGGACTCGTCCCACTTCTGCACCACCGCGGGCTTCGCGGGGCCGTCGTCGTTGGAGGCCTGCTTCGCGCGGCCCTTGGCCTTGCTCTTCGCCTTGGCCTTCGCGGCCGGCGCGCCGCCCTTCTCGTTCAGGTTGCGCTCGTAGCCGCGCACGTAGAGCTCGTAGGTGCCCGCGGCCTCCTCGAAGTCACCGATGGCCTCCAGCGCCTCCGCGTTCGCGTAGATGGAGTCCGGCACGTACTTGGACCGGGGGTACTCCGCGAACAGGCGCTTGCGGACCTCGATGGCCTTATCCAGGCTCTTCGCCTTGTAGTAGTCGACGGACGCGTTGTAGAGCGCCAGGTCCGCGATCTCCGTCTGCGGGAAGTCGTGGACGAAGTTCAGGTACGCCTCGGCCGCCTTGGAGAACTCCTTCTTCTCCTCCAGCTGGCTGACCAGCTTGAACGACGACTGCTCGATGAGCTTCGCCAGGTCGTCGCGGAACTTGCCGGTGGCCAGCTTGTCGTTGGAGTAGAAGCGGCGGGCCCACTCGTTGACCTTCGCGAAGTCGCCCAGCAGGTTGTACGAGTCGAGGATGAGGTTGGCGGCGATTTCAGCGGCGCGCTGCCCGTCCTCGAACTTGTACTCGGGGTAGCCGAGCGCGATTTCGGAGAAGCGCAGCACCGCTTCGTCGAAGTGGTTGTGGCGGTAGTAGATGTTCGCCGCCTTGAAGGCGATCTCCACGCGCTTGTCGCCCTTGGGGACGTACTTGAGGTAGCGCTCGCACGCGTCCAGCAGCGACTTCTTCAGCGTGGGGATGGCGATCTTCTTCTGGATGTCCGTGCCGGCGGACTCGGACTTGGCCTCACCGCGCGCTTCAGCGGCCTTCACGACTTCGTCGTAGGCGAGCACCGCGTTGTAGGATGCGTTGGTCAGCCACTTGCCCGGCTTGCCCGGCTTGGGCTTGCCCTTGTCGTCCTTGGCCTCCAGCACCTTGGCGTCCTGGAGGACGACGAGCGTGTAGTTGGCGGCGGCCTTGTCGAAGTTCTGGAGGTTGTCGTTGAGGAGCTCCGCCCAGAAGAAGCGCAGGTCGTACGCCTTGGGGTTCTCCGGGAAGAGCGTGAGGTAGTCGCTGTACACGGCGTCCGCGTACTTGAAGGTCTCCTCGCTGCGCGTCTTCTTGCCCTCGTTGTGCCAGGTGACGGCGAGGTTGGAGAGCGTGCGCTCGGACAGCTCCTTCGCCTCCGCGAGCGCCTTCTTGTCCTTGTCGTCCTTGATGACGCCGGAGGACTCGACGTCCTTCATGATCTTCACGAGCCGGCGCACCTGGGCCACGGTGCGCTCCTTGTTGCCCATGCGCAGGATGCAGTCGACGATCTTGCCCTGGAAGCCAGGGGCCTCCGGAGACAGCGGCTTCTCCTTGATCAGCGAGTTGTAGGTGATGGCCGCTTCGCGGTCCTTGCCGTCGCCGTAGTACAGGTTCGCGAGCTGCTTCATCATCGCGAAGCGGTCTTCCGGATTGGTGGCGACCTTGCCGAAGTCCGCGCGGGCCTGCGTCACGTCACCCTCGCGGGCGAAGGCGCGCACGTAGTCGGCGCGCGCTTCACGCACCAGCGAGCCCTTCGCCTTGGACTTGCCGTCCTTCTCCACGGCGGCGGCGCCAGCCAGCTCACCGTAGAGGACCACGGTCTTGTACTTGTCCTTCGCGGACTCGTACTCGCCCATGTTGAAGTAGCACCAGCCCTGCTTGTAGAGGGCGAAGGCGTAGACCTGGTTCTCCGGGAACTCGGCGGCCTTCTTGTACGCGGCGAGCGCCTTCTCCAGCTCCGGGCGCTTGCCCTTGGAGTTGTTGAAGTAGTACTCGCCGAAGGCGAAGTACGCGTCCGGGATGTACTTGGACGTGGGGTGCTTCTCAATCAGGCGCTTGAACGCGACGAGCGCCTTCTTGTCCTGGCCGTCCTCCATCAGGTACTGGCCGAGGAAGAAGAGCACTTCGTCCGTGCGCTCGAACTTCGGGTACTCCTGGACGATCTTCGTGTACTGCTCGACGGCGTACTTGCCGTTCTCCTTCACCTTCGCCATCAACTCCGCCTTCTCCGCCTTGGCCTTCTGCTGGGCCGCGGCGTCGTTGCGGTTCATGGCGACGATGAGCTCGTCGTCCTTCCGGTTGGCTTCGAAGAAGAAGAACTTCGACTCCTCCCAGTAGAGCTCGCCCAGGCGGAACAGCAGGCTGGGGGCCTCCTTCTGATCAGGAGACAGCGAGATGATCTTCCTCAGCGATTCGATCTGTTCGCGGCGCTTGGAAGCGACCTGCACTTCCACGCCCAGGCGGAACTGATCATATTGAAGCGCGGGAGCGGCCTGCTGGGCTTCCTTCGGGCGCGTGATGTCGCCTGCGAGGGACTTGTCCACGGTGGTGGTGGACTTCTTGCCCAGGTCAGCGTCGCGCAGTGCTTTCTTCTCCTGGGCCGAAGCCATGGAAGTCAGGAGAACGAGGCAAACGAGTAGCGAGCGGCGCATGGTCTTCCTAGGAGCGGGTGACCGGTGTCCACGGATGCCTGCTTGCTTGGCAAGTGTCCGGGAATCTTCGGGAATTTCCATGAGGGGACTCGTACTATGCGCGGTTTGCGCAAGGCGGGTCAACCCAGACGACGGGACGTCCGGTCCGTTGGATAGCAAGCGGGAAAACTTCAATTTCGCTGTGCGCGATCACCGCTCCAGACAGCGACAGGAAGGTTGCACCGGCTGCCCCAACGGGTATGGGAGGCTGGCGGCTGTTCGTCTGGTCGCCCTGCCTGGAGTGGTTGTCGGATCATGAGTCTTCTGCCGGAGAGCGCCAGCTTCGAAGAGCTGGTGCAGGACTACTTCCTCGCGGTGCGCGGCGCGGGCCTGATGTTGTCCGCGCTGGACACCGAGCTCGTCATCGCGTGGGCCCGGGAGGGCGTGCCCTTCGAGGTCGTGGCGCGCGGCATCTCGCGTTCGGCGGAGAAGGCGCTGTGGGACGCGCGGCCCGGAGAGCCGGTGCTGCGTTCGCTGCGCGCGTGCCGGCGCCAGGTGGAGACGGAGATCCGCAAGTACCGCGACCTGTCCGCGGGCCAGGGAGAAGAGGCGCCTGCGGCCTCCTCGAAGAAGCGCCCTGCCCGTTCGTGGGAAGAGGTGCGGCACGCGCGGTTGTGCGCGGCGCTGCGGGCGCTGACGGAGCGCGAAGCCGCGATGGCGCCGCGGGTGCACCGGCTGCTGGACACGGTGCTCGCGTGCGTGCCTCGCGAGCCCGCGGCCATGGATCAGCAGGAGGCCTGGGCGCTGCTGGTGCTGCTGCGCGCCCTGCCCTTCTCGGAGCGACGCACGGTGTGGCGAGATGCGCGCACCGGTGAACAACAGCTGATGACCGCCCGCGCGCGGCGTGTGTCCCGGCGCTTCCGGCTCCAGGCGGCCGTCAGACGGCGGCTGGACATGAAGGAAACCTGAAGGGTTGTCCTCCCACCGAGAGCCTGAACGAAAGTTCAGCAGGCTGACGGCCAGGGGGGACGGTGTTATGGCTGGGCGTGATGGCTGCCAAGGCGAACGGCGAGGCGTGTGGGCTGTGCGGCGGGCGGACGTACGTCATCGAGCGGCGCGGAGAGCTCGCGACCGCTCGGGTGTGTACGTGCTCGGTGGACTGCCCGATGTGCGGTGGACGCGGGCACAGGCTGGTGCAGAAGGAAGGCACCTTCAGCGCGAAGGTGGGCCCCCGGATGTATGAGGTCCTGGAGCCGTGCGTGTGCACGCTCCGGCGCACGCGTGTGGCGCTCTACAACGACGTGCAGATGCCGGGCGTCATGGCGCACGCGTCGTTCGACAACTACCGGCCCTTCAACGAGGCGCAGGACCGCGGCCGCGGCGTGGCGATGCACTTCGCCAATCAGTACGTGAAGGGCGCCACCAACAAGGGCTTCGTGCTGAGCGGGCCGGTGGGCACGGGCAAGACGCACCTCATGGCGGCGACGCTCGGGCACCTGGTGCTGGAGATGGGCGTGAAGACCCGCTACGTCGAAATCTCGCTCCTGTACGCGACCATCCGGCGCGGCTTCCAGGACGGCAAGAGCGGCGGAGAGATCATCGGGCCCCTGTCGGAGGTGGAGGTCCTCGCCATCGACGAGCTGGGCAAGGGGCGCGGCAGTCCCTTCGAGATGGAGACGCTCGATGAGCTGATCGCCCGGCGCTACAACGCGGGGCGCACGACGCTCTTCGCCACGAACTACTCGCTGGAGCCGGAGCGCAAGGGCGCGCGGAGCAGCGCGCCTTCGGGCTACCGCACCACGGACGACGCCCGCTCCGCCATGAAGGACGCGGAGCTCCTGCGCGAGCGCGTGGGCGAGCGCATCTACAGCCGCCTCTGCGAGATGTGCACCTTCGTGGAGCTGCCGCGCGACACCCCGGACCGGCGGCGCACGCGGCAGGAGATGGACGCGCCGCCGCCCATGGGTGGCATGCGCAACCCGGGCCGGTAATCAGCGCTTGATGGCGCGCACCAGCGAGTTGCCCGCGTCCGCCACGTAGAGGGTGCCATCCGGCCCCACCGCGAGCCCGGCGGGCAGCACCAGCTGGGCCTCCCTGCCCGAGCCGTCGTCCGCGCCATGGCGGCCACTGCCCGCGAGAGTGGTCAGCTTCTCCGGTTCACCCGACGCGTTGAAGGTCAGCCGGCGCACGCGGTAGTTGCCGGGGTCTGAGATGGCGAGCGAGCCGTCCGGCAGCAGCGCCAGGCCCAGGTACGGCAGCAGCTGTCCCTCCTTGGGGTCCCCGTCGCGGAAGCCGGGCGTGGAGCCCGCCACCACGGTGGTGACGCCGTCGCGCATGCGCACCACGCGCGCCATGCCGCTCTCCACGACGTAGGTGGTGCCGTCCACCGTCTGGGCCACCGCGGAGGGACGGTAGAGCCAGTCGCCCTGGAGCGTCGTCACCGGGTTGCCGGGCGTCACCATGTCGATGCGGCGGATGACGCTGTTGTTGAGGTCCGCCACGAGCAGCGCCGTGCCGTCCGGCGTGAAGGACAGGCCCGCGGGCTGGTTGAAGGCCGCCGACAGCGCGGGGCCGTCCTGGTAGCCGAACGAGGTGCCCGCGAAGACCTGCGCCTTTCCGTCCGGGGTGATGCGGCGGATGAGCGCGTTCTCCGTGTCGGACACGTAGATGTTACCCAGCGCGTCCGAGGCAATGCCCATGGGGCCGTAGAGGCCGGTGAGCACCGTGCGGATCTTCCCGTCCGGCGACACGCGCTTCACGGTGTTGCCCAGCGAGTCCGCCACCGCCCAGCCCCCATCCGGCAGCACGGCGACCGCGAGTGGCGCGCCCAGTTCGTCCGGCCCCACCTTCGCGCCCGAGTGGCAGCGCTTGCCGGGCTGCCCCGCCACCGTCGTCACGGACGCGGCGAACGGCCCCATCGGCGCGGGTGCCGCTGGAGGCTGGAACTTCACCAGGTCGCCCGGCAGCTTCCGGCCCAGCGCCTTGTAGAGCACGTTGGCCACGATGCGGCCCGCGCGCGGATCCGCCACGCGGTCCCCTACCCCGGCCAGCTTCTGCACGAAGTCGATGCCGCCCGAGGAGAAGACGTACGCCTCCCCCTGCTTGCGCACCACCATGTGCGCGAAGCCGAAGCCTCCCTGGAGCGACAGCGACGGCGACTCCGCGAGCACCTCCACGCCGGAGGGCTGGCGGCCGTTGGACACCAGTTGATCCACTTCGTAGCCGTTCGCCATCCACAGCGTGTCACCGGCCTTCAGGCCCGTGCCGTTGAAGGCCCAGTGCTCCGGGTTGGTGATGACGGTCGGGAAGGGCCACTGGTGCCAGCGCGCGGCGAACTGCACGCCCAGCAGCGCGTTCTCCGGACGGGGCGCGGGCAGGTCGCGGAACTTCACCGTCCTGCGCTGGTCCTTGTACGGATCCTCGGACGCGCCCTTGTAGCAGGTCACGACGCGGCGCTGACGGCCGTCGGCGGCGGGCTCGAAGCGCACCTGCCAGTAGGCGTTGTTCGAGCCCAGGTTGATGATGGAGCGCCCTTCAGACAGCGCGCGGTCCGCGTGGTCGCGCTGCTTGGAGGACCAGTACTCGTCGTGGCCGGACATGAAGAACACCTTCGCGCCACGGAAGAAGTCGTAGCTTTCGTCCATGTCCTCGTCGGTGAAGTAGCCCACGTCCAGGTCTTGCGACTCCAGCCACGTCACCAGACTCAGGTCGTCCGTCATCAGGTGCCCGGAGCCCTGGCCCCGGTAGTAGGGCCGGTCGTAGGAGGACTGGAAGGCACGCGAGACGCCGTGCGCCTTCATCACGCCCTTCTGATCATCGTAGAGGCTGGTGCCACCCCAGGTGTTGTACGCCGCCCAGTTCGCGGTCGGGATGAGCACCGCGACCTCCGAGCGAGGGTTGGCGTCCCGCACGTAGAAGGGCACGTAGCGCGAAGGCCGGTCGTCGCGCACGAGCTTCACCACGTACACGCCGCGCACCCAGTTCTCGCCGATGGGGATCTCCAGCGTGGGCGACCAGGAACAGGCGATGATGCCCGTGGAGGGATCCGCCGGACAGTCCGCCTGCCGCGTGCCCTGCACCGGGCCGCCGCGCGCGACCTCCCGGGCCCCCACGCCGCCGTAGTAGCCCAGGCGGTAGACGAACCAGCTGAACTTGCGCTCCTCGGACAGGGACACCGCCACGCGCAGCGACTCGCCCTGCGTCAGCGTGGCCTTGAGCGGGTAGCCTTCAATCTCACGGCTGTTGGCGTTCTTGTCGATGCGCCAGCCCGTGGTGCCCTTCTTCTGGTTCTCCTTGTAGACGGCGTCCGGGTCGCGCTCGGGAAGTGCGCTGCCGCCGTCGGGCAGCGTGCCCGCGTCCGGCTCGTCGTCCGGAGTGCCCGCGTCGTATTCGGGAACGATGATGCCGCCGTCCGGACCGATGACGCCCGCGTCGTCGTTGCTCAGCGGCGGCTCATCATGGCGGTCGCCAGGGGGAGGCGTGCCGGGTGCCGGACCGGAGTCCTTGCAGCCCGAGGCCCCCGTCACCAGGAGCGCCAGCACCACCCCCAGTCCCATCCAGCGACGCCCCTGACCCATGGCCCAACCCTCCAAGGTGTTCGGGGAGGAGGGTAGGCATCGACTTCTCAGAGGGAAGCGCTCTGCCCCCAATAGGAAAGGAAGTTCGACAGACGATGTCTCCTCGTCCCCAGGGACAACCCGCAAGCCCTCGGATCAACGGAGGTCGCGCGGGCGTGATGCGTGTCAGCTACCGAGCAGTTCGCGGTGCAGCCGGGCCGTGAGGGTCTTCAGATGCGTCTTGTCCACCAGGAGGGTCACCTGCAGGGGCGAGGTGCTTACCGCATGGACCCGCGCGGAGAGGGCCTCGGCGGCGGAGAGGGCCTTGCGCAGCGGCACCCAGTCCGCGTTGAGGCCCACGCCCACACAGGTGACCGTGCCCCAGCCGTCCTGCCAGTCGACTCCCGCGCCAAAGCGAGTGGCCAGCTCACGCTGGAGCGCCTCCGGGCCGTGAATGTCCGCGAGTGGAACCGCCAGGTACGTGCGTCCCGGCGCGCCCGGCAGTCCATCGTGGGCAAGCGTGCGGCCTCGGACGGCGCGCGCGTCCAGGAACTCCAGCAGCTCCTGGAGGGGCACGCTGGCGTGCGCGACGAGCACGGCCATCTCCGCGTCCGCCGTCACGCCCTTCACGCGGCTGTCGGTGGGCACGGCGAGTTCCTGCACGCTGGTGCCGGTGCCCTGGCCGTGCGCGGTGCGCGCGAGGATGGTGATGCCTCGCGCCTTCGCCCACTCCACGGCCTGCGCGTTGAGCACCTTGGCGCCGGCGCTCGCCAGCTCCTGCATCTCGTCGTAGCTCAGCGACTCCAGCTTGCGTGCGTCCGGCACCACGCGCGGATCCGCGCTGAAGACGCCGTCCACGTCCGAATAGATTTCACACGCCTCCGCGTCCAGCGCCGCTGCCAGCGCGACCGCGGTGGTGTCGGAGCCGCCGCGTCCCAGAGTCGTCACTTCCTTCTTGTAGGAGACGCCCTGGTAGCCCGCGACGATGACGACCTTGCCGTGCGCCAGCTCGTCCTGGATGCGGTAGGGCCGCACCTCCACGATGCGGGCCTGGGCGTGCGCGTCGTTGGTGATGATGCCGCTCTGGCTGCCGGTGAAGCTGATGGCCGGGACGCCCTGTTCCTGGAGCGCCATGGACAACAGCGCCATGGAGATGCGCTCGCCGCAGGTGAGGAGCATGTCCAGTTCGCGCCGGGGCGGGTCCTGGGACACGCTCTTGGCCAGCGACAGCAGGTCATCCGTGGTGTCGCCCATGGCGCTCACGACGACGACGACCTGATAGCCCGCGTCCCGCTTCTGCTTCACGCGCCGCGCGACCTTGCCGAGCTTCTCCGCGTCAGCGACCGATGAGCCGCCGTACTTCTGCACCACGATTGGCATCCACGCCTCGCTTCCGGGGCAGTGTAGAGTTCGCCCCCGCGCATGCCAATCACCGAGAAGCCCATCATCGAGGTGCGCAACCTCACCCGGCGCTACCGCGATCGCGTGGCCATCGACGACCTGTCCTTCACGGTCGGTGAGGGCGAGCTGCTTGGCTTCCTGGGCCCCAACGGCGCGGGCAAGTCCACCACGATGAAGATCCTCACCGGATTCCTGCCCCCCTCCGAGGGCAGCGCGAAGGTGGCGGGCTTCGACGTGTCCACGCACCCCATGGAGGTCAAACGGCGCATCGGCTACCTGCCGGAGACACCGCCGCTGTATCCGGAGCTGACGGTGCACGGCTACCTGGCGTTCGTCGCGGCGCTCAAGCAGGTGCCCGGCCGCGCGGTGAAGGCGGAGGTGGCGCGGGTGGCGGGGCTCACGGGCATCGACGACGTGATGGGCCGCGTGCTCCAGAACCTGTCCAAGGGCTACCAGCAGCGCGTGGGCATCGCGCAGGCGCTCATCGGTTCGCCGCCGGTGCTCATCCTGGACGAGCCCACCGAAGGCCTGGACCCCGCGCAACGCGCGGACCTGCGCGCGTTGATCCGGAGCCTCAAGGGGAAGCACACGGTGTTGTTGTCCACGCACATCCTCCCGGAGGTCACGGTGACGTGCGAGAACGTCCTCATCCTCCACCAGGGCCGCGTGGTGGCCCATGACGCCATCGACCAGTTGGCGAAGGCGCATGGCCAGGCCGAGCACGCGTCGTTGGAAGAAGTCTTCATCAAGCTGACCGCCGCCTGAACAGGAACCCACCGCGCATGCGCACCGCCCTGGCCATTGCCCGCAAGGAGCTGGCCGTCGCCTTCACCACCCCGTGGGCCTATGCCGTGTTCACGGCGATGGCGGCGCTCTCGTCGTTCTTCTTCGTCAGCCTGCTGGAGCAGTTCCAGCAGGTGCAGTCCCTGGCGCGAGAGCACGGCTGGAGCAAGCTGCCGCCGGACTCCATCGTCTACCGCAACCTCACGGACGGCGTGGTGGTGCAGCTGTGGGGCGTGGTGTTGATCCTCACGCTCTTCGTCGCGCCCTTTTTGTCCATGCGGCTGTTCGCGGAGGAGAAGCGCCAGAAGACGTTCGCGCTGCTGCTCACGACGCCGGTGCGGCCGGTGGACATCGTGCTGGGCAAGTACCTGGGCGGCCTGGGCCTCATCTTCGTCACGCTGGGGCTGACGCTGGTGTTCCCGGTGCTGCTGTCGGTGGTGGGCACGGGCCCGTCCGGCTCCGCGCTGGAGTGGCCCACGGTGCTGCTGGGCTACGGCGCGGTGCTGCTGTGGGGCGCGACGTGCATGGCCGTGGGGATGTTCATCTCCGCGCTGACGGAGAGCCAGATGCTGGCGGCGTTCCTCACCTTCACCGTGCTGCTGCCGTGGATGCTCCTGCGCGGCGTGGCCCAGTCCACCGCGGAGCCGCTGCGCTCGTTCCTGAACTACCTGTCCTTCGACACGCAGTTGCAGGGGATGATCCAAGGCGTCCTGGAGGTCCAGGCGCTGGTGTTCTTCGCGTCCGTCATCCTGTTCTCGCTGCTGCTCACCCACCGCGCGGTGGAAGCGCAGCGCTACGCATGACCATGAGAGCGACCCACGTCACCCGGGTGCTGGGGGCCTTCGGCCTGCTGATCCTCGCGTCCAGTCCCTTCACGCTGTTCCTCACCTCCGGCAGCGTGGCGCTCGCCGCGGGCAAGGCGGTGCTGGGCGCGGCGATGCTCACGGCCTACGTCGTCACGCACCGGCAGGAACTGGGGCGCGCGGGCACCCGCCGCACGGGGCGGTTCCTCGCGTCCTCCGTGCTCACCACGCTGGCGGCGCTGGGCGTGCTGGTGGCGCTCAACGTGCTCGCGTTCCGCAAGAACCAGCGGTGGGATTTGACGCAGGAGCGCATCTTCTCGCTCGCGCCACAGACAGTGCAGACGCTGGCGGGGTTGAAGGAGAAGGCGCACGCGTTGGCGCTCGTCCCGCCCACGCATCCGTCCTATGGCGAGCTGGAGGAGCTGTTCCGGCGCTACCACGAGGCGGCACCGGAGGCCTTCGACTACGCCTTCGTGGATCCGCGCCGCGAGCCGACCCTGGCCGCGAAGTACCAGCTCAAGGACAAGCAGACGCTGGTCGTCGTCTCCCGCGGCGAAGGAGATGCCGCGCCCCACACCACCCTGCCCGTCCCCACCGAGCAGGAGCTGACCAACGCCCTGCTCCAGCTGAGCGCGACGGGCGCGCAGAAGGTGTACGTCCTCGAAGGACATGGCGAGTGGTCGCTGGAGGCGGCCGGTGAGGGGCTGACGGAGCTGCGGCGCCAACTGCTGCGCGAGGGCTATCGCCCCGAACCGCTCAACCTCCTGGGCCGGAAGGAAGTGCCTCGCGACGCGGGCCTGTTGATCATCGCAGGCGCGAAGCAGGCGTATACGGCGCCGGAGGTGGCGGTGTTGCGCACCTATCTGGGCGAAGGCGGCCGGCTGCTCTACTTCACCGACGCGAACACGGACGACGGGCTGGGCCTGTTCCTCGCGGACTACGGCGTGCAGGTGGACGAGGGCGTGGCGGCGGACCCGCAGTTCAACTCGGGCAACCCGTTCGTCCTCTTGTCGAACTTCTACGGCAAGCACCCCATCACGCGCCCGTTGCAAGAGCGCGGCTTCAACATCCAGCTGCCCACGCCGCGCAGCTTCACGCTTGTCCGCGAGGGCTTCCTGCTGCCCGGCGTGACGGTGGAGCCCGTGCTGCTGAGTTCACCGTATGCGTGGGTGGAGTCGCGGCCCCTGGAGGACACCACCCCGTCCAGCGGCGAGAAGATGGGGCAGCTCACGCTGGTGGCCGCCGCGTCCCGGGACACGCGCACCGCGGAGCACAAGCGCTCCGACGAGGCGCGGCTGGTGGCCGTGGGAGACTCGGAGCTGCTGCTGGATCCGAACTGGGGCTACGAGGCAAACCGCAACCTGGTGATGAACTCCCTGGGATGGGCGTCCCATCAGGCGGAGAAGATCACCCTGCGCCCTCCCGACCGTGAGACGTCCACGCTTGAGCTGGGCGAGGACCAGATGCGGACCCTGCGCTTCGTATCCACCGACCTGCTGCCCCTGTCGCTGCTGGGCGTGGGACTCGCGGTCTGGTTGTCACGGAGGAACCGGTGAGGACTTCCACCGTCTTGATGCTGGGGCTTTTGAGCGTGGGCTGTTCGCGCGACGCGGAGAAGCCCCCTGCTCCTCCGAAGCTCTTCGCGACGGAGCCCGCCGAGCTACCCCGTGGCTCGACTCCGGACCCGACGCCCGTCTTCACGCACCTGACGGTAAAGGCTCGCGGCGCCACCACGGAGCTGGAGCGGACGCCAGAGGGCTGGCGGCTTGTGTCTCCCGTGGAGGCGAAGGCGGATCCGTACGCGGTGGAGGCCCTGGTGCAGCAGCTCACCTCGGCGAAGTTCAAGTCCACCGTGAACGCGTCGCCGACGGACGCGGACCTGAAGAAGTACGGGCTCATGTCCCCGGCGTTCACCGTGACGGCGCGGGCCTTCCTCCCGGATGCCAACGGCGAAGGTGCGGAAAATCCGTCCCGCCAGCGCACCGTGACGCTGGCCGGTGGAGATGAGAACCCCTTCGATGGCTCCGTCTACGTGCGCCGTGAAGGTGACGCGACCGTGTACGCGGCCGATGGTGCCGTGCGGTACTCGCTGGACAAGGGCCCGTTCGAGCTGCGCGCCAAGGAGTTCCTGGGGCCGCTGGACCTCGCGTCGCTCCAGTCCATCGAAGTCAAAGCGAAGGACCACGCGTACACACTGACGCGCGAAGCGGACGGCAAGTCGTGGAGGATGGAGAAGCCAGAGCCCACCCGCGCGAACGCCAGCCGGCTGACGGACCTCCTCAAGGCGTTCGAGGCCCATCAGGCCCTGTCCTTCCCGCAGGACACCGCCGCCAACCGGAAGGCTCTGGGCCTGGACACGCCCGTCGTGGACGCGCGCTTCGTGCCTGCCTCCGGTGAGGCCATCCGCGTCAGGCTGGCGCAGGTGACTCGCGACGGCGCGACCGTCGTTCATGCGCTGCGCGAACAGGGTTCGCGGTCCACGCTGGCGGAGGTCGAACCCCGCGCGCTGACGACGCTGGACGTGGGCGTGCAGGAGTTGAAGGACCGCCGTGTGCTGTCGTTCGCACGCGACGACGTGCGGCGCATGGAGTTCCTCCCCGGAGGCAAGGCCGCCCCCGTGGTGGTGACGCGCGGCGCGGGCAACAGCGACGCGTGGCAGGTGGAAGGTCCCGGCGGTGGGCGAGCCCTGCACTTCCGCGTGGTGAAGCTGCTGGGCCGGCTGGAGGCGCTGAAGGCCGCGGCGTTCGGCGAAGCGAAGGTGAAGCACTGGGATCGCTACGGCATCAGCGACACGTCGCGGGGCGTCGTGCTGCGCGACGCGGCCGGGCGCGAGTTGGCGCGGCTGTGGCTGGGTGACGCCGTGCCGGACACGGAGGACCGACTCTACGCACGGGGCTCCGGTCCGGACCTGGTGGAGGTGTCCATGAGCGCGGTGGCGGACCTGCCCATGCGCGCCGCGGACCTCCAGGAGGCGCCGCCCGAAGCTTCGGACGGCGGACCTCCCGCGCCCTGAGGCGGCACTACACTTCCATCAAGGCGAAGCGCTGCTCGGGCGTGAACTTGGTGAGCAGCGGCATGGCGACGTTGAACACCGGGATGCCGCTCTTCGTCTTGCCCTCGAGCGCGCCGTGGTGCGCGTGGCCGTGGAAGACGTAGGCCGCGCCGTAGTGGTCGATGGGCATCGACAGACGGCTCGTCCCCAGGAAGGGGCGGATCTCGATGTTCTCCCCCTCCAGCGTGTCCGGGATGGGGGCGTAGTGCATGATCACGACCTTCTTGGGCGTGTCCAGGTGGCTGAGCGCCGCCTCCAGCTTGAGCGACTCGGTGACGGCCTCCTGCACGAAGGACTTCGTCTGGCCCTCGCCGAACGCCTGCAACGTCGCGTTGCCGAAGCCGCCCCCGAAGCCCTTCACCCCCGCGACGCCCAGCACCTTCTCGAAGATGAAGTGGTCCCCGTCGAGGATGTGCACACCGACCTTGGAGAGCTCCGAGCAGATGTCCTTCACCTGCCCGTGCTCGTAGTCGTGGTTGCCCAGCACCGCGGCGCACGGGACGCGCAAGGCCGAGAGTTCCTCGGCCAGGACCTTGCCCTCTTCAATCATCCCGCGGTCCGTCAGGTCCCCGCACAAGAGCAGCAGATCCGCAGAAGCGTTCACCTGTTTGACGAGCTGACGGAACCGCCCGTGCTGGTCCTCCCGGCAGTGCAGGTCACCGACCGCTGCCAGTCGAATCTTCGAGCTCGGATCTCGCGCCACGGGTTCCCCCCTCGGGTCTGTCCTGTTCGTCCCACGCCCTGCCGTCCCCAAAGCCCCAGTGGTGGATGTCCACGTGATAGTTCACCTTGGACACCAGGTTGCCCCGGCACAGCTTCTCGTCCCAGCTGCCGTCGCGCACCGTCTGGAGCGTGCGGCTCATCAACTCCGTCATCACGTAGTTGGGCACGATGTCGCGCTCGCTCGGGTACGCGAAGCGGAACATCATCAGGTGGCTGAGCAGCACCTCCCAGTAGCGGTCGAAGCGCCGGAGGATGCGGTCCCAGTCCATCTCCCGCCCCGCCTTGAGGATGAGGTGGTTGATGTCCGCGCCGTCATAGCGCTCGCGCTCGGTGACGAAGGCCTTGGACCAGATCATCTCCTCGGCCGGCGCGATGAGGCACTCGTAGCCGAAGATGGTGGCCTTCTTGGCGTTGGTGAACCACTCGTCGTCCACCGTCGCCACGCCGTTGCCGGAGGAGAAGATGAAGTCGACGAAGTAGTCGCCCTTGTACGCCTTGTAGAGCCAGACCTCGTCCGGCCGTTCCGTGCGCCAGCCATTTTTCTCCAGCACGTCCAGGGCGCGGATGGCGTCCTGCTTGCGCGGGAACAGGTCCAGGTCCTTGGTGTCGCGGTAGATGCCGGTATAGGTGGCGTAGGCATACGCACCACCCACGACGAACGGCACCCCGGCCTCATGCAACAGGCCAACGGCTCTGGCGCGGGCGTTGATCTCGTCCGGCGCACGCTCCCGCTCGGCCAGCGTGGCGTCCGTACCCATCTCCCCGGGATGGTTCGGGTGTCGTTTTTCCATGGGCGAAAGGTAGGGATGGCCCATTTCAACCGTCAGGCAGGCGGGCGCGGGCGCCCGGAGAGCAGGCAGCCAGACGCCAAGCGCTTGGTTTCGCTGTGTTTTTCCACTCCTAGCGAGCGCTTTTTCTGTTTTTCGGCCGGCCTGTGTCCATAGGGGCGAATTCACTGCCGCACGGCCCGCATGAGACGGGCCCTGAAAGGACACCCGACCATGCTGCGCAAGAGCCTGCTGTGTGCCTCCCTGTTGTTCGTGGGCTGCAACGACACCGAGAGCAACGACGCGGACACGTTCCGTGACGGCCTGCCCTCCAAGGAGATGACGCAGGTGAAGGCGCCGAAGGCGAACGGCCAGGGCCTGACGGCGGCCGGCCCTTCCGCGCAGTACGGCCAGGGGCAGAAGGCGGAGTACTACCAGGCGACGGTGAACGCCACGGTGGCGGTGAACGGCGGCACTCTGTGGGTGCTCAACCTCATCGAGCAGATCTCCAAGTATCCGCCGACGACGCTGGAGGAGAACAAAGCGGTGTGGGGCCCGAGCACGGAGGCGCTGAGCCCCACCACGTGGCGGCTGACGGTGACGAAGTCGGGGGAGACGTCGTTCTCCTGGGTGCTGGAGGGCAAGGCGAAGGGCGAGGAGGACAGCGCCTTCCGTGCGGTGCTGTCCGGCGCGCAGCAGGTGGCGGTGGACGCGGACGGCGAGCGCGTGAAGGGCTACGGCTCCGGCGAGCTGTTCATCGACTGGGACGCCGCGCACACCCTGCCGGATGCCGACGACAACGTGGGCACGGTGGAGATCCGCTACGCGCGCCCGAGCGCCTCCGCGGAGGCCACGGTGGACGCGGACTTCCACCAGGTGCGTGACGAGAAGGACCCCAACAAGCGCGTGGACGGGACCTACCACTACAAGGCGTCCGCGACGGCGGGCGGCGAGTTCGAGTTCGCGACGAACGAGGACATCGACAACGGTGACCCGCTGCGCGCGAAGCTGGAGAAGCTGTCCATCAAGAGCCGCTGGACTGCGACGGGGGCGGGCCGCTCGGACATCAAGGTGACGGGGGGCGACCTGGTGGGCGAGGCCACGCTGAACGAGTGCTGGGACACGAACTTCCTCAGCACCTACTTCCGCGTCAGCCTGGACCCGCGCCTGGGCTACGGCGAGGCGGAGGCGGCCTGCGGCGGGTTCTCGGCGGCGGTGTACTCGTCGCTGTGAGCCGGGGCGCGGTAGGCTTGCGCCGCGCGTGACCGGACCGACCCCGCTGGCCCTGAAGGTGGTGCCTCCCCGTCCCAACGAGGACCGGCGGGCCGTCCTGCGCGAGCTGTATGTGAAGTATGGCGGCAGCGTGCGTGAGCGCTGCCGCTACCTGCTGAAGGACGCGAGCCGGGCGGAGGACGCGATGCATGACGTCTTCGCCCGCGCGCTCGTGCACGGGGAGTCGTTCCGGGCGGAGGCGTCTCCGCTGACGTGGCTGATGAAGATCGCCACGCACCACTGCCTCAACCAGCTGCGCTCGGAAGGGGCGGCGTGGAGGAAGTGGTTCGCGCGGGACGAAGCGGCCCGTTCAGAGGGCCATGGCGGCGCGGACGCGATGGAGACGCGAGACCTGGTGCGCAAGCTGCTGGCCCGGGTGGACGCGGAGACGCAGGCGGCGGCGATCCACTACCACGTGGATGGGATGACGCTGGAAGAGGTGGCCGCGGTGCTGGGGCGTTCGGTGCCCACGGTGCGCAAGCGGCTGGAGCAATTCGCGGAGCTGGGTGGAGAGGAGCTGAGCGTCCGATGAGCGCGCACGAGTCGAACTGGACATTGCGCCGCCTGCACGCCGGTGAGTTGCCCACCCACGAGGCGAGCCGCGTTCGGGAGCATGCGGAGGCGTGCGAAGCGTGTGGAGCGACGCTGAGGTCCTTCGCGGATGCGCAGGCCGCGTTCGAGGCGGAGGTGCCCTTCGAAAGTTTCGAGGCTGGCGTGGAGCGGGCCCGTGCGCGGCAGGCTTCGAGAGAGCCGGCGACGCGCGCGCAGTGGGTCCGGCCGCTGATGGCGGTGGCGGCATCCGTGGTGGTGCTGGTGCTGGCGCGTCCGCTGCTGGAGACCGGTGGCAGGACGGATCCGACCCAACCGCTCGCCGCGGGCAATCGCATCAAAGGCGGCGCGGGCGCGGAGCTGCGAATCGGTGGAGGCGTGGATCCGCAGCGGGTGGCGAGCACGGAGGCGCCGGAGACATTGCAAGCCGGTGAGCGCGTGCGGCTGGGCTACACGGCGGATGCGTTCCGCTACGTGGCGGCGCTGTCGGTGGATGCGCAGGGCGAGGTGACGCCGCTGTATCCGGAGTCCGGGGACAGCCTCGCGGTGGAGCCGGGCGCGGGGCAGCACTGGCTGCCGGAGAGCGTGGAGTTCACCGGCGCGGGTGCGGAGCGCGTGGTGCTGGTGCTGACGGACGCGCCCGTGTCCATGGACGCGCTGAGCGACGCGGCCCGGAAGTCCTTCGTCGCGGCGGGCCGGGACGTCACCCGCATGGCCCCGCTGGACGTGGCGGGCACGCAGACGCAGTGGATCTTGCTGAAGCCATGAGCGACGGCCCCGTGAAACAGGTGCTCGCTCCCGTGGCGGCCTGGGCACGGGCCCTGGGCTCGGCAATGCGGGCGTCGATTCCAGCGCTGGTGCTGGCCTCCACCGCCGCGCACGCGGACACGCTGCACCGCTTCGCGCTCATCGCCGGCAACGACACGGGCGGCGCGGACACGCGGCCCTTGAGCTACGCGCGCGACGATGCGCGCAAGATGCACGACCTGCTCACGCGGCTGGGCGGCGTGTCCCCAACCGACGCGAAGCTCCTTCTCGACGACGACGCGAAGGACTTCCTCGTCGCGCTGTCGGAGCTGGAGCAGCGGGCCCGCGCGGCCCAGGCTCGCGGCGAGCGCACCGCGCTGTTCGTTTACTACTCCGGCCACGCGAAGGACGGCGCGCTGCGGCTGGGTGATTCGCGGCTCGCCTTCGATGCGCTCAAACGCCGGCTGGCAGACGCGCCGGTGGACATCCGCATCGCCATCCTCGACTCCTGCCGCTCCGGTGCGCTCACCCGCACCAAGGGCGCGCGCAAGGCCCCGGCCTTCGACGTGGAGTCCGGCGCGGCACGCGATGCTCGGGGCGTCGTCATCCTCACCTCCAGCGCCGCGGACGAGGACTCGCAGGAGTCGGACGCGCTGGGCGGCAGCTACTTCTCCCATCACCTGGCCAGCGGCCTGCTGGGAGACGCGGACCGCAGCGGCGACGGACGCGTGACGCTCTTCGAGGCGTATTCGCACGCCTACGCCCGCACGGTCGCGGACACGGCCGACAGCAGCGCGGGCCCCCAGCACCCCACGTTCAGCTACGACCTCGCCGGCAACGGCGACCTGGTCCTCACCGACCTGCGCGCGAGCGCCGAAGGCCTGGTCGTTCCCGGCAACGCCCCCGCGGGCTCCTACTACTTCGTGGATCCAGGCGGCCTCGTGGTCGCGGAGCTGGACAAGGCCGTGGACACCGAGCGCCGCGTGGCCCTGGCCCCCGGCACCTACCGCGTGAAGCGCCGGCTCAGTGACCGGCTGCGCATCGGAGAGGTGGAGGTCGCTCGCGGACGCACGACCATCCTGCAGGAGCCGCGCTTCAAGGACGCGCCCTTCTCCGACGACCCCGTGAAGGGGGCGATGCTGAACAAGGGCGCGTGGTGGGCGTTCGGCCTCACCGGCGGCTTCCAGTCCTTCTTCGACCCCCAGACGCGCCAGTCCCTCTTCCTGTCCGTGCCCCTCTTCGGCGCGGAGGCCGAGCTGCACGACTACTTCCGCCGCGACTGGGTCTGGGGCTTCGATGCGGCGGTGGGCGGCACGAACGGCGTGCTGACACTGCCCACGCTGGCGGGCCCGGCGTACCGCTACTCCGTGGTGAACGTGGGCACCAGCCTCACCGCCGAATGGCCCGTGGGCCGCTTCTCCCCCTTCGTGGGCGTTCGCGTCGCGTACCTCATCATGGGCCGCAAGTTCGACGACGCGGCGTTCCCGGATCAACGCTTCGCCATGGTGTCTCCGGGCCTGGCGACGGGCGCGAGATTCCAGCTCACGCGCAAGCTGAACCTCACCGCGCGCAGCCGCCTGCAGTACCTCCAATACACCGTCGACGCGCAGCGCTCCCTGGGGTTCTGGGAACTCGCCGCGCTCCTCACGTACCAGCCATGAGGGAGCACGTGATGCGAACCTTTGCCCTGGCCCTCCCCTGTCTCCTCGCGGTCGCGTGCGGCGGCGATTTCTCCAACGACGACCTGGAGTTCCAGAACGCCCTGCCCCAGCGCGAGGACCTGGCCGCGAAGCTGCCGGACAGCGCCCGCGCCGGCCAGGGCCTGGGCACTCGCGCCCAACGGCTGAGCGCGTCGCAGGTGCTGGGCGGCACGTCGCCTCTCGCCCTTCAGGCATACCAGGCGGGCACGCAGTTCAACACCAGCGTGGACGGCCTGCTCTCCCTGCTGGAGCTGTTCCGCAACGCCCCGCCCACCACGCGCGAAACCGACCAGCGCATCTGGGGCCCCTTCCCCTCCGACGACCACCCGGGCCACGAGCTGCGCTTCGTGATGGAGCGCCAGGGCGCCTCCTTCGCGTACCTCCTCCAGTTCCGTCCCCAGGGCGGTGGCGAGGACGCGTGGTGGACCTACCTGCCCGGAACCTTCAAGGCGGACGGCGGCATCCGCAAGGGGACCGGCACGCTCGCGTTGGACCTCAAGGCGGCCCGTGCGCACGGCTTCGACACGGGCGACGCGAAGTCCTTGGACCGGCTGGACATCGACTACCAGACGAAGGCGCTGCCCACGCGCGTGGAGCTGCTCTTCACCGGCGCGGGCGCCGCGACCCCGAACACCCGCTATGCGTCGCGTCAGACGCCCGAGGGCCTGGGGGAGATGGCGTTCCGGTTGCCGAACACGGACCTGATTCCCGGCGGGCTCCTGGAGACGCTGGACATCCTGGCGCGCTGGACGCCGGATGGCCGGGGCGTGCTGGTGCTCAACATCCTGGACGGGGACGCGAAGGGCGCGCAGTACACGGAGTGCTGGGACACCCGGACGCGCATCACCTTCATGCAGCGAAACTGGGACTTCATTACCCCCACCGAGGGCGACCGCCGCACCTGCCCGGACGTGTCCGCGCTGGACCCGAAGCCCTGAAGAGGCCGCCCGGGCTTAGGGCCGGACAGCAGCCGGGCGGACAGTCCCTGGCCGTTGGAAGGTGACGCGCGGGGTGGATTCTCTATGCTGGCGGCGGTTTCCCGCGCCCCCATGCCCAACTCCTCGCTTCTCACCGTCTTGAAGAGCCGGCGCGTCTGGCTCCTGATGGCCGTCGGCTTCGCGTCCGGCCTCCCCCTGTGGCTGACCGGCGTCACGCTCTCCGCGTGGATGAAGAACGAGGGGGTCAATCTCAAGACGATTGGCATCTTCAGCCTGGTGGCGCTGCCCTACACCTTCAAGGTGCTGTGGGCGCCGCTGATGGACCGCTACACCCTGCCCTTCCTGGGCCGGCGGCGCGGTTGGATGCTGCTCACGCAGGTGCTGCTCATGGGCGCCATCGCCGCCATGGGCCTGGTGAACCCGAAGGACACCCCGCTGGCCATGGCGTGCATGGCGGTGGTGGTGACGTTCCTGTCCGCCAGCCAGGACATCGTCGCGGACGCGTGGCGCACGGACATCCTCACCCTGGAGGAGCGCGGGCTGGGCAACTCGCTGTACGTCACCGGCTACCGGCTGGGCATGCTGGTGGCGGGCGGGCTCGCGTTCATCCTGTCGGATCACCTGGGCTGGTCCCAGACGTACTACGTGATGGGCGTGCTCATGGGCGTGGGCGTGGTGGCCACGCTGCTGGCCCCGGAGCCCCAGAGCGTGCGGCCTCCGCGCAACCTGGCGGACGCGGTGGTGCGGCCCTTCGTGGACTACTTCCGCCGCGAGTACGCGCTGGGAGTGCTCGCGTTCCTGGTGCTCTACAAGCTGGGGGATGCCATCGCCGCCAGCATGGTGACGCCCTTCTACATCGAGCTGGGTTTCTCCAACACGGAGATTGGCACGCTCAGCAAGACGCTGGGCATGGTGGCCACCATCGGCGGCGGCCTCTTGGGCGGTGTGCTGATGGTGAAGCTCAGCATGCGCCGCGCGCTGTTCATCTTCGGCGCCGCGCAGGGCCTCACCAACCTGGCCTTCATGGCGCTGGCGCTGGTGGGCAAGAACGACCTGATGCTCGCGGCCACCATCGCCGTGGACAACGTGTGCACGGGCCTGGGCGTCACGGCGTTCGCGGCCTTCATCATGTCGCTGTGCCACAAGAGCTTCAGCGCCACGCAGTACGCGCTGCTGTCCGCGCTGGGCACCATCGCCAACCGGCTCATCGGCTCCGTGTCCGGCTACCTGGCCACGTGGATGGGCTGGCCCACCTTCTTCGCCTTCACCGCGGCGGCGGCCATCCCCGCGCTGGTGCTGCTCACGTTCCTGCCGGAGAACGCCGCCCAGCCGAAGGAAGACGAGCCCCCCGCGCCCGAATCCGTCCCGCCCGCGTCGTCTTCCGCGGCCTCCGTCGCCGTGGCGCGCTGACAGCTTCCGGACACGCATCCCCGTCCCGACAGCCCGCGACCCGCCCGCTACTGGACGGAGCGCGTCAAGACGGGTGAGGCGCGCGACAGGGCCACGACTTGGGCTCCCCTCTCAGAGCGCGCGCGGCTAGGGTTGCCTCGACATGGCCCACCCTTCCGCTGGCAAGCCCCTTTCGCGCGACCTGCTGATCAATCCCGAGAAGCTGCGCGCGCAGTACTACGACGACACGCCCGACGCGTCCGTGGCCGAGCAGCGCGTGGCCTTCGGCACCTCCGGTCACCGGGGCAGCGCCGCGCGCCGGAGCTTCAACGAGGCGCACATCCTCGCGGTGGCACAGGCCCTGTGCGAGTACCGCAAGCAGCAGGGCTACGACGGCCCGCTGTTCCTGGGCATGGACACGCACGCCCTCTCCGAGCCCGCCCAGCGCACCACGCTGGAGGTGCTGGCCGCCCACGGCGTGGAGGTCCGCTACACGGACGGCGCCACGCCCACGCCGGTCATCTCCCACGCCATCCTCACGTACAACCGGGGCCGCACGAGCGGGCTCGCGGACGGCATCGTCATCACCCCGTCCCACAACCCGCCAGAGGACGGCGGCATCAAGTACAACCCGCCCAACGGCGGCCCAGCCGACACCAACGTCACGTCGCTGGTGGAGAAGCGCGCCAACGAGCTGATGGCCTCGGGCAACAAGGGCGTGCAGCGCGTCCCCTACGAGAAGGCGCGCGCGAGCGCCACGGTGAAGCCGTATGACTTCATCACCCCGTACGTGGCGGACCTGGCGAACGTGGTGGACCTGGACGTCATCCGGGGCGCGAAGCTGAAGCTGGGCGCGGATCCGCTGGGCGGCTCCAACCTGAACTACTGGGAGCCGATCGCTCGGAAGTACGGCCTGGACCTCACGGTGGTGAACCCCACCGTGGACCCCACCTTCGGCTTCATGCCCGCGGACCATGACGGGAAGATCCGCATGGACTGCTCGTCGCCGTACGCGATGGCGAACCTGGTGAAGCTCAAGGACCAGTACGCGCTCGCGTTCGGCAACGACACGGACTCCGACCGCCACGGCATCGTCACCCGCAGCATGGGGCTGATGAACCCGAACCACTACCTCGCGGTCGCCATCAACTACCTCTTCCGCAACCGCCCGGGCTGGAAGGCGGACGCGGCGGTGGGCAAGACGCTGGTGAGCAGCAGCCTCATCGACCGCGTGGGCAAGGACCTGGGCCGCCGCGTGGTGGAGGTGCCGGTGGGCTTCAAGTGGTTCGTGGACGGCCTCCTGGACGGCTCGCTGGGCTTCGGCGGCGAGGAGAGCGCGGGCGCGTCCTTCCTGCGCAAGGACGGCACCGTGTGGACCACGGACAAGGACGGCATCATCCTGGACCTGCTCGCGGCGGAAATCCTGGCGCGCACCGGCAAGGACCCCGGCGAGCACTACCAGGAGCTGGCGAAGAGGTTCGGCGCGCCGCTGTACACGCGCATCGACCAGCCGGCCACGTCCGCGCAGAAGGCCGCGCTGAAGAAGCTGTCGCCGGAGGCGGTGAAGGCCACGTCGCTCGCGGGCGAGCCCATCCTCCAGCGCCTCACGCGCGCGCCGGGCAACAACGCGGACCTGGGCGGCCTCAAGGTGACGACGGAGAATGGCTGGTTCGCCGCGCGTCCGTCCGGCACGGAGGATGTGTACAAAATCTACGCGGAGAGCTTCCGCGACCAGGCGCACCTGGACGCCATCGTCCAGGAGGCGCGCGCCATCGTCTCAGAGGCGTTCGCCGGAAAGTAGGCGTGGACTCTGGCGCCTCGCGCGGGCTTCGATGCCGCGCGAGGAGCCCCACCGCCCATGGAAGTGAAAACCATCCTGCAGTACGTGCTCGCGCTGTTCATGGTCGTGGCGGGGGTGAACCACTTCCTCAAGCCCCGCATGTACATGCGCATCATGCCGCCGTACCTGCCCCGGCCCCGGGAGCTGGTGCTGCTGAGCGGCGTGGCGGAGGTGCTGCTGGGCATCTTCCTGCTGGTGCCCGCCACCACGCGGCTCGCGGCCTGGGGCCTGGTCGCGCTGTTCGTGGCGGTGTTCCCCGCGAACATCTACATGGCCCAGCACCCGGAGCAGTTCCGGAAGATTCCCCGGGGCATGCTCTGGGCGCGGCTGCCGCTCCAGGTCGTGCTCATCGCCTGGGCGCTCTGGTACGTCTGAGCACGCCGGAGCCTCGTCAGCGCCAGAGCGGCGCGTGGTCCTCGATGTACTGGCGCACCGTGCGCGTGGGACGGCCCAGCAGGTAGGTGAGCGTGGGGTCCACCTGCTCCGCCTTCCCGAAGCGAAGCCCCACGTGCATCAGCGTCTGCATGCCCAGCTGGCCCCATGACAGCCGGCGCTGGTGCAGGTGGCGCACGTAGCCGGGCACCGACGCGGGCACGTAGCGGATGGGCCGGCCCAGCACCTCCGACAGCACGGACGCGACTTCCTCGAACGACACCGCCTCCAGGCCGGTGAGCGTGAAGGCGCGGTTGCGCAGCGACGTGTCCAGGAGCGCCCGCGCCGCCACCTCGCCCACGTCGCGCACGTCCACGAAGGCCACCTTGCCGTGGCCCGCGGGCATGTAGAGCCGGCCGTCCTGGCGGATGTCCTCGCGGTACGCGTCTCCCAGGTTCTGCGCGAAGAACGCCGGGCGCAGCAGCGTCCACCCGACGCTGGAGCGCATCAGGTGCTCCTCCACCGCGTGGTGCGGCGCCCACGCGCGCGTCTCCGCGCCCGCCATGGACAGGAACACCACCTGCTTCACGCCCTGCGTGGCGGCCGCGTCGATGAACGCGTTGAGCGTCCCTTCCGCGTGGGCGATGGCGGGCGGATGCATCAGGAACACGCCCCGCACGTTCTCCAGCGCGGGGAGGAACGTCTCCGGCCGCAGGAAGTCCAGCGGCGTCGGCATCACGTCCCCGTCCATCTCCTTGAGCAGCGACACCGTGTGCTCCGGCGACTTCACCGCCGCGCGCACCGCCACCCCTTCGGCCAGGAGCGCGCGCACCACCGCACGCCCCACGTTGCCCGTGGGCCCCGTGACGAGCACCGGCCCACTCACCACGGCCAACCCTCCGCAACCCGCCGGACCCGGCCGGCGCCAGACGACGCTCCTGCGCTCATGCGGAACTCCTCCCAC
>NZ_RAWR01000210.1:0-18503 GCF_003986945.1 Corallococcus sp. AB018
TCCCGTCTCCGCCCCACACGCCCGCCCCCTCGGCCAGCACGCCGAAGCGGTACGCGTCCGGGAAGGCATACACGCGGGCCCCGGCGAGCATGCGGAAGGTGGACGGCCGCAGCCTCAGCTGGGGTTCCACGAAGGGCGACAGGATGAGCGTGGGACCCAACACGCCGGGTACGTCCAACGGTGGCGTGGCCCACGGTTGGATGGGCCAGGACAGCACCCAGTGAGCACCGTCGCCCCACTCGCGGCGCAGGTCCGGGATGGCGGGCTCCAGGAAGCACAGCGTGTAGAGACACAGCGTGCGCTTCCAGGACACCAGGGCCGGGGCGTGGGGCTCCTGCTCGGAGACCTCCTCCGCCCGGGCCGGCGGCGCGGCCAGGAAGCACAGCAGGCTTCCGGCCGCGACCGCGTGCTTCACGTCACTTGCCCTGGAAGTTGGCCGGACGCTTGGCCAGGAACGCGGCCATGCCCTCGCGCTGATCCTCCGAACCGAAGAGGACCGCGAAGCCCTGGCGCTCCAGCTCGTTGGCGGCGCGCAGGTCCTGATCCGCGCCGTACTCCACCACGCGCTTGGCCTGGGCCACGGCGAGCGGGCCGTTCTTGAGGATCTTCGCGGCCACCGCCTTGCAGTGCTCCATCAGCTTGTCCGCGGGCAGCACCTCCAGGACCAGGCCGATCTCCTTCGCCTTCGCCGCGTCGATGCGGTCCGCGGTGAAGAGCAGCTCCTTCGCGCGGGCGCGGCCCAGGAGGCGCGTGAGGCGCTGCGTGCCGCCGAAGCCCGGGATGACGCCCAGGGTGACTTCGGGCACGCCCAGCTTGGCCTTCTCCGACGCGTAGATGAGGTCGCAGCCCAGGGCCAGCTCCAGGCCGCCGCCCAGCGCGAAGCCGTTGACGGCCGCGATGGTGGGGATGGGCAGGTTCTCCAGGTGCTCGAAGACGCGGTGGCCCAGCGCGGAGAACTCACGCGCCTGCGCGGCGCTGATGGTGGACATCTCCGCGATGTCCGCGCCCGCGACGAAGGCCTTGTCCCCGCCGCCGGTGACGATGAGCGCGCGCGTGTCCTCCTTCAGCGAGTTGAGCGCGTGCTCCATCTCGTGGAACGTGGCGCTGTTGAGCGCGTTGAGCGCCTTGGGCCGGTCCACGGTGAGGATGGCGAGCGCGCCGTCCTTCTCGAACTTGATGTTCTGGTAGTCCATGTGTGGTGTCTCCGGAAGGCCTAGTACTTGTAGAAGCCGCGGCCGGACTTCTTGCCGTACCAGCCGGCGTCCACGTACTGACGCAGCAGCGGGCACGGGCGGTACTTGGAGTCACCCAGGCCCTTGTGAAGGACCTCGGCGATGTAGAGCACCGTGTCCAGGCCGATGAAGTCCGCCAGCTGCAGCGGGCCCATGGGCTGGTTGGTGCCCAGCTTCATCGCGGTGTCGATGTCCTCCGCGGTGCCCAGGCCCTCCATCAGCGCGAAGCAGGCCTCGTTCAGCATGGGGATGAGGATGCGGTTGACGATGAAGCCCGGGTAGTCCTTGGAGACCACCGTCGTCTTGCCCATGCGCTCGGCCATCGTGCGGATGGTGGCGTAGGTCTCATCGCTGGTGGCGGCGCCGCGGATCAGCTCCACCAGCTGCATCACCGGCACGGGGTTCATGAAGTGCATCCCGATGACGGACTCGGGGCGCTTCGTGGCCGCGGCGATGCGGGTGATGGGGATGGAGGAGGTGTTGGTGGCGAGGATGCCGCCCGGGCGGACGACCTCGTCCAGCTCCAGGAAGATGCGGCGCTTGAGGTCCTCGTTCTCCGTGACGGCCTCGATGGCGACGTCCACGTCCTTCGCGTCGCGCGCGCTGGTGAAGGTGGCCAGGTTGGCTTCAGCTGCCTGCTGCTTCGCCGCGTCCAGCTTGCCCTTCTCCACCAGCTTCTTCAGGCCGGCCTTGATGCGGTCCGCGCCCTTGGCGAGTCCGTCCTTGTTGACGTCCACCAGCGACACGCGCAGGCCCGCCTGGAGCGCCACCTGCGCGATGCCCGCGCCCATCTGCCCTGCACCGACGACGACGATGTGTTCCGTTGCCATGGCGTCTTCTCTCCTGTGCCGGCGGCCATAACGCACGCCCCCAGGAGGGTCAACGCCGGTCAACGACTGGCGGCGGACAATCGCAGCTGGCGGACGATGGCCTCACCCTCGCCCACCGTGAGCCGCTCCTCCAGGCGCACGCGCGGCTCGCGCCCCTCCACCTTCACGAACAGGAGCGCGCGGACGGTGCCCTCCGGCAGGCGCATCTTGAAGGTCACCTCCGGGGGCGGGCCGTTCGCGAAGAACAGCTCCTCGCGCTTGAGGATGTGCTCCTCGTCGTCCACCACCTGGAGGTCCACGGCGCGCACGCTGCTCCAGCCGTCGCCGGTGAACTGGAAGATGAGCTGACGCTCTGGCAGGTCCGTGGCCTTCCACAGCCACAGCCCCACCGCCACGATGGCGATGAGCGCCAGCCGCTTGGGCAGCGGGTGCGTGCGCCAGCCAGGACGCGGCTTGTCGGGGGCCGGAGCCGGAGCTTCCGGCGTGGGTGCTTCCGGCGTGGGTGCTTCCGCCACGTCCCTACTCCCGCTTCGAGCGCTTGGAGGCCGGCCGGCGCGCGTTCACGTCCGTGATGACCACGCGCGCGGTGGGCGCCTCCGCGGCCTTCTTGCTGGCCTTGGGGGGATGCTCCGGCGCGGGCGCCTCTTCGGCCTTCTCCGACGGCACCAGGCGGATCTGCGCCTTGACCTCCACCGTCATGCCGGAGAGCAGCTTGAGGAACTCGTCGCGCAGCTTCTCCGACTGCATGAAGCGGCGCAGCTCCTCCGTGACGACGCGGCTGATGTCGTCCTTGGTCTTCTCCGCCTGGGAGAGGAGGAAGCCCAGCGCCTCCTTGGGCAGCTTGAGCTGCCCGGCGAGGGCACGGATGCCCTCCTCGCCCATGAAGACCGCGCCCATGCCGGCCACCGCCATGCGCCGCACGAAGTCCGGCACGAAGCCGCCCGAGCGGTTCTCCCGTCCGGACTGCTGCTCCGAGTCGTCATCGAACAGCGGATCAGGCGGGAGGTCGTCGTTGCCGGCCGGGGCCATGCGGTCTCCTTACACTTCGGTTGAGCCCTACCGGGCCTGCATCACCGGCAGGGGCACGCTCTTCATGGTCTGCGCGGACACGCGGCCCGCGATTGCGCGAGCGACGTCCTGGAAGGCCTTCGCCTCCGGGCTGTCCTTGTGCCCCACCACCACCGGCACGCCGGAGTCTCCCGCCTCACGCACCTTGAGGTCGAGCGGGATCTCCCCCAGGAATGGGATGCCGAACATCTCCGCCGCCTTGCGCCCGCCGCCGTGGTTGAAGATGGGCGTGCTCTTGTTGCAGTGCGGGCAGACGAACTGGCTCATGTTCTCCACGATGCCCAGCACCGGGATGTGGACCTTGTCGAACATCTGCTTGGCGCGCACCACGTCCGCCAGCGCCACGTCCTGCGGCGTCGTCACCAGCACCGCGCCCGCGGCCCGCACGGACTGGGACAGCGTCAGCGCCACGTCGCCCGTGCCCGGGGGCAGGTCCAGGATGAGGTAGTCCAGCTCCCCCCAGTTCACGTCGCGCACCAGCTGCATGAGGGCGCCGTGGAGCATGGGGCCGCGCCAGATGAGCGCCTGATCCGCTTCCACCAGGAAGCCGATGGACATGATCTTCAGGCCGTGGGCGACCAGCGGATCCAGCGTCTTGCCGTTGGGGCTCACCGGGCGCTTGTCCGCGGTGCCCGTCATCAGCGGCACGGAGGGGCCGTAGAAGTCCGCGTCCAGCAGGCCCACCTTGGCGCCGTGCTGCGCGAGCGACGTGGCCAGGTTCACCGCCACCGTGCTCTTGCCCACGCCGCCCTTGCCGGCGCCCACGAGCAGGATGTTCTTCACGCCCGGCAGCAGCGCCCCGCCGCCGGAGCCCCCGGCGACGCCGCGCACCTGGGCGCCCCACTCGATGTCGAAGGACTTCAGGCCCGGCACCGCTTTGAGCGCGGCTTCCGCGTCCGCCTGGATCTTCCCCTTCATGGGACACGCGGGCGTGGTCAGCTCGATCTTCAGCTTCACCGTGTCGCCGGTGACGCGCACATCCTTCACCATGCCGGCCTTCACCAGGTCGACGTGCAGCTCGGGGTCGATCACCTTCGACATGGCCGTCATCACATCGGCCTGGGACACGCTCATCGGAACACCTGAAACCTTTTGAAAACGGGCGCTTGCACGCTCGAAGGGGGGCGGAGATTGCCAGCACTCCGGGGGCTGTCAACGTCGTTTAACGCACATGTCCGGAGGCCGCCCGGCCTTCCTCCGGCCCCGGATCGCGCCCGGCTTCTGGGCCTCATTCGATGGCTGCCACCCGGTACTCGCCATCCTCCAGCACCAGCCGCACCGCGCGCTCGCCCCCCAGGGGGAACAGCGCTTCACCCGCCGCCACGCGCACGTGGGTGTTGAGGGCCAGCCGGGCTCGGCGCAGGCGCTCCCTGGCCAGGGGCTCGCGCTCGAAGTCCTCTTTCAGGCGCTCCGGCGTATAGCGGGCCCTCAGCGGCGAGGCGAGCAGGCCCCACGCGCCCTTCCAGTCGCGGGACTCCACCTGGTCCAGGAACTTCTTCAGCGCCGCGCGGGGCACGTCCGCGGGGCGGGACTCCACCACGCGCCAGTCCTCTCCCTGGCGGGCCAGCGTGACGGACGGGGCCCGGGCCTCCAGCACGCCCGAGCCTGCCCGGACGGCGGCGGCGCGCTCCTTCCGGGCGGCCTCGACGGAGTACTCGTCCAGGAAGGCCCCCTCGCCCTCCGGGGTGCCGGTCGTCAGGCGGTAGGCGTCCGACAGCCGGTTCTCCTCCAGTGCCTTGGCGTACGCCTCCGCGACCGAGGCCGGTTCACGGGACATGGTGGCACAGGCGGTGCCCAGCAACAGGAGGCTCAAGGGGGCAAGACGGGTCATCACTGGCGCGGCAGGGTAGACGCCGGCTCCGGGGCCGGCAATGCCCGGACGTCCGCCCCGTTGGTGCTCCCGCGGACGAACGGTCAGCGGCGCAGCAGCCGGAATAGCCAGACGACGATGTCCGCCAGGTCGACGCCGTCCGACGCGGCTTCCAGGTTCGGGTAGTTGGACGGGTCCCGGTCCCTGGGAAGGCTGTTGCCCGACACGGCGCCCTTCGGGCGGTGCTCGCGGCAGTAGAGGTCACCGTTGAACGCGTACGCCTGGGGCACGGAGACCTGGATGCCGCAATGGACGCAGGCCAGCGGGGAGAGCACGCCCAGTCCGCCCGTGGGCGAGTCCGACGGCGGCAGCGCGGCCGTGGAGCCTGGACCCTTCCATGGGTCCGCGCCCCCATCCGTCGCCGCGGCGACCTCCCAGCCCTTGGACGTCGCGGGCGTGGGCTTGGGGGCCGTCACCTCGGCCTTCTCCAGGGCCTCGAACTTGCCCGCGTCCAGCCAGGTGCCGCCGCAGTGCGTGCACAGGTCCACGTTGCACACGCGCGCGTTGACCATCGCCAGCCGCGCGCCGCAGCCGGGACAGCCCAGGGGCGCGCCGGAGCAGGTGGCACAGACGGCCATGGCGCGCGGGACGAGGTGCCCGCCGGTGCGGCAGCGCGATGCGGCCTGCCTCGCCGCGGTCAGCAGCGGCTTGAGCGAAGGCCGGTCCGGAAAGCGCTCCAGCTCCCCCCGGTCGAAGTACAGACCGTGGCAGCGCGGACAGACGTCCACCTCCACGTCGGAGGCATGGACGACGTTCATGGGCTGGCTGGGGCAGACCGGGCAGGAGCGGGCCATGCGGCGCATGCTAAAGGGCCGACTCTCCCAGTGAAAGGGCGCGACGCCGCTCTCAATCGTCGAACCGGCGGAAGGCCCTGGAGCGCTGGAGGCTCCACGCCGTGGTGCAGAAGGCGTACGTGGCCGGGTGCGCAGCGCCCATCAGCAGCTTGAGCAACGACAGCCTCGCGCGAGCGTCTCCGTAGCGCACCAGATCGAAGTCGTCCGACGGGACGCGCGCCTCTTCCAGCGCGTGGCGGCAGACCTCCTCGAAGCCGCCGATGCGGTCCACCAGCCCCGCCTCCTTCGCGCGCAGCCCCGAGTAGACGCGCCCCTCCGCGCGCTGGTGGATCTCCTCCTTCGTCCGGCCTCGCGCCTGGGCCACCAGCTCCAGGAAGGACTGGTAGCTCTCCTCCACTTCGCGCTCCAGCGCGGCGCGCTCTTGCGGCGTGAAGCCTCGCGACGAAGAGAAGAACGCCGCGTTCTCGCCCCGCGCCAGCGTGGTGCGGTGGATGCCCAGCTTCTCCAGCAGGTCCCCGTACTCGAACTTGCCCACGAACACGCCAATGGAGCCCACGACGGCATGGGGCGCGGACCAGATCTCCTTCGCGCCGATGGCCGCCATGTAGCCGCCGCTCGCGCAGATCTGATCCACGTACGCGATGACGGGCTTCTGCTTCGCCACGCGCTTCACCGCTTCCAAGATCTGCTCGGACGCGAGCGCTGATCCGCCGGGGCTCCCCACCGCCAGCACCACCGCCTTCGCGCGCGGATCCCTCCCCGCCTTCCGCAGCGCCTTCACCACCGAGTCCGCCGCCGCGAACCGGCCCGCGCCGCCGCTGCCCGGGATGATGATGCCCGCCACGTCCACCACCGCCAGCCGGGGCTTGCGGCGCAGCCGGCGCCACTTCACCGGCGGGAACGCGAGCGTCGCCAGGTACGCGTCATACGTGGGCACCGGGGGCTCCTCGTCCTTCTTCGCCTCCAGGCCCAGGTGCGCGCCCAGGTCCGCTTCGTGGACCAGCCCGTCCACCAGCCCCGCCTCCAGCGCCCGCTTCGCGCTGTAGGGCCCTGAATCGATGAGCGCCCGCGCCTCCTCCGGCGTCTTGCCCCGGTCGCTGGAGATGGCCTCCACCAGCACGGCGTAGCGCTCGTCCAGGAAGGACTCCAGCGTCTGGCGCTGGATGTCGGACACCTTGCCGTCCGTGAAGAGCTCCGGCGCCGTCTTGTAGTCGCCGCGCCGCGCGAAGTGCGCGTGGATGCCCACCCGCCCGAAGGCCTCGCCCAGCACCGTGGCCTCGGCGGCGTAGCCCACCAGCTCCACCCGGCCCATGGGGGCGAGCAGCACCTCGTCCGCCGCGCCCAGCACGGGGTAGGCGTCCGTGTCCACCATCACCGCCCAGGACACCACCCGCTTGCCGGCGGCCTGGAAGTCCGACAGCAGGGTGCGAAGGGCCTCGCGCTTGGCGTCCGGGATGCCCAGGCCCTCCAGCTCCAGGAGGATGCCCTCCACCTTCGGGTCCGCGGCCAGCACCTTGAGTGCGCGGCCCAACGCTTCCAGTGACGTCACCGTGGCGGGCTCCGCCGCGGCGCCGCCGAAACGAAATCGTTGCACGGGGCGAGGGCGGTACGGGAGCTCGCCCGCGAGCCGGAAGCGGATCCACGTGGGTCTTTTGCGCGCCGCCATCAGACGAAAGGGCAGGCCCAGGAGGAGTCGCAGCCCCAGGAGGAGGTTCGCCAGGAGGAGGAAGGGAAGGCGGAGCATGCGCCGCGCGTAACGCCCCGCGCCGGGCGAAGCAACCCCTGTTCACCCGCGCCGGGAGGCTCTGTTAGGCTGAAGGCCCATGCCCTCCCCCTCCCTCCCCCGGCTTGTCCTCGTCCTCGCCCTTGTCTGGGGCGGCGCTGTCCTGGCGCAGCCCCAGCGCCGGCAGCCTCAGGAGTTCCAGAACCGCAAGGAGTTGACCCAGGAAGAGAAGGACGCCGCCAAGGCGCGCGCCATGGGCAACAACCTCAACGGTTACGGCAAGGACGTGCAGATCAAGGAGACGCCCATTCCCTGGATGGCCATTGGCCTCGTGGGCATCGTCTTCCTCGTCGCCGCGCCCTTCGCCATCCGCGCCTACCGCGGCACCGTCAAGGACATGTCGGACTCCAACACCTTCGGCGCCCGTGGCAACGCCACCGAGGACGAGGCTTAAGCGCCTCGCCCTTCCCTTTCACGCCGGGCGGATCTCCACGCTTCCGCCCGGATCCACCAGAAGGTGCACCGGCAGGAAGCGCCGCAGCACCTCCGCCTGGACCGTCAGCTCGTCGGTGATGCGAGCGGCGGTGAAGCGCGTGGTGCCCGGCGTCACCGCCCCCAGCCTCCCTGACGCCAGGAGCGCCGCCGGCAGCAGCAACTGCTCCGCCAGGTGTTCGTCGAGCGCGCCGCCCGTCTCCATGAAGCGGGTCAGCGCCTCCGCCGCCTCGCGCCCCACCCCTTCGGCGTCCAGGCCCCGCTCGCCCAGCGACGTGAAGCCCGCCACGGTGTGCTCGAACTGCGCCAGCACGAGCGTCGCGGAGCCCTGCGAGCGCGTCACCGCCAGCGGCCGGTTGTCCGCCTCCGCCAGGATGCCCCGCTCGCGCAGCGCGGCCACCGCGGCGCGGGACTGACGCTCCGCCACCGCGAAGGGCAGCCCGCCCACGACGGACATCACCCGCACCTCCCGCAGCACGCCGCGCGCGGGCAGGTCCACGCGCACGGGCGGCTCGGCCGGGGCGCCCACCTCCGCGGTGAACTCGCCCGCGCCCTCCGGAAGGAAGCCCGCGTGGGTGAGCGACAGCTGCACGGGCAGCCCGTATGCGCGCGCCACTGACTGCCACGCGCCGACGAGCTCGTGAAAGCTGGGCCCGCCCCGCGGGTGCGTGGCGCCTCGCAGCGTGAGCCGTCCGCCGCCCGCGAGCGCCAGCGGGTACACCAGACACTGGAAGAGCCGGGGCGTGCTGCCGGACGCGCCGGCCTCCAGCAGGTAGTCCCCCGCGCGCACCGGGCCGGGCGTGAAGCGCAGCTCCGTGGAGCCCACGGAGGCGCCCTCGCTGGTGCCGCCGCTCAGCGCCTCCGCGCCGCGCACGTAGGCCAGGTGATGGGGACGCAGCCCCGGCGGGTCGCGGTGCCCGCGCAGCCCGCTGAGATGGAAGGGACGGCCGGTGATGAGCGACAGGGACAGCGCGGAGCGGAGGACGTGGCCGCCCCCCTCCCCCAACTTTCCGTCGAGCAACACCCGCCCGGCGTCGGGCCGGTCGTGACCGGTCATGTCCCTCCCGTCATGGCGTGTCGTGGCGCGCGGCCCGGTGAAGGGCCACCCGCGTGGTGGCGCGCGCGCAGCCTAGCAGACCGCGCGCGAGCGAACCGGGGATCTACTCGTCCAACGCGGGCAGGACGTTCACCTTCAACGCACTGGGCTGGGCCGCCGTGTGGTGCAGCCGGTGCATCGCACGCACGAAGTCGGTGGGCTTCGCCTCGTAGATGCTGGACACGTAGGTCTGCGGGTTGCGGTCGATGAACGGGAACCAGCTCGACTGCACCTGCACCATCAGCCGGTGGCCGCGCTGGAAGGTGTGGAACACGTCGTTGATGACGAAGCGCACCTTCGTCACCTCGTTGGGCGTGAAGGGCTTGGGCTGGGAGTAGCTGTCGCGGAAGCGGCCGCGGAACGGCTCCCCTCGCACCAGCGTCTGCTGCGCGCCCCGGTTGTGCTCGCCGGACTGCTCCTGCTCCTTCGTCCAGCCGGGCACCTTCCCGGGGTTCACGTCCACCAGCTTCACCACCCAGTCCGCGTCACTGCCCGTCGTGGAAACCCACAACTCCGCCTCCAGCGGGCCCGCGAGCGTGAGGTCCTTCTCCAGCGGCTCCGTCTGGTACGTGAGCACGTCCGGCCGGCGCGAGGCGAAGCGCTGATCCTCCGTCATGTACGACTTGGACCAGCCGGGGCTCAGGTCCTGCGTGTACGGCACGGGCTTCGCCGGGTCGCTCACGTATTCGTCGAACGACGGCGCCGCCGCCTTGGGGGCCTGGAACGCCAGCGCGCCCTGGGGCTGGAAGTACAGGCGCGCCTCCTTTGTGCCCTTGGGCGGCCAGGCGTCCAGCTGGCGCCAGCGGTTGGCGCCGCCTTCGAAGACGAGCGCCTCCGGCACGGCCGCGTCCGGGCCTCCCTTCAGGTGCTGCTTGAAGAAGGCCAGCACCAGGTCCTGATACGTGGCGCTGGTGGGGAAGCCGAAGTCCGCGTCTCCCAGCGACGCGCCCTCCCCGCGCATCCATCCGCCGTGGGGCCACGGGCCCATCACCAGCGTGTTGGCGATGCCGGGGTTCTGCTTCTCGATGGCGGCGTACGTGCGCAGCGGCCCGTAGAGGTCCTCCGTGTCGTACCAGCCGCCCACCACCATCACCGCCGCCTTGATGTTCTTCAGGTGCGGCAGCAGGTTCCGCGCCTGCCAGAAGGCGTCGTAGTTGGGGTGCGCGGTGATGTCCTTCCAGAAGGCCACGTCACCGTGGAAGTGCTTCGCGTCCGCGTTGGCCACCGGGCCCAGGTCCAGGAAGAACTGGTAGGCGTCCGGGGTGCCGAAGTCGAAGGGCTTCCACTCCACGTCATCCGTGGGCGCGGGCCGGGGCTTTCCGAAGACGGAGAAGAAGCTGAACGCCAGCTGGAGGTTGAGGGCGCCATGCCGGTGCATGTCGTCCCAGAACCAGTCCGCGATGGGCGCCTGCGGCGACACCGCCTTGAGCGCGGGGTGCGAATCGATGGCGCCCGCGGACGTGTAGAAGCCCGGATAGGACACGCCCCACATGCCCACCTTGCCGTTGTTGTGGGGCACGCGCTTCACCAGCCAGTCGATGGTGTCGTACGTGTCGCTGCTCTCGTCCACCTCCTTGCCCTTCTTGGTGTCGCGGTGGGGGCGCACGTTGACGAACTCGCCCTCGGACATGTACCGGCCGCGCACGTCCTGGAAGGCGAAGATGAAGCCCTCCTTCTCGAAGCCGGGCAGGCCCAGGGTCCTGGGATAGCGGCCCGCGCCGTAGGGGGGAATCGAGTACGGCGTGCGCATCATCAGCACGGGGTAGCGCTTCTGGGGGCTCGCGTCGTTGGGGACGTAGAACGTCGTGAAGAGCTTCACGCCGTCGCGCATGGGGATGCGCACCTCGTACTTCGTGAAGTGCGACCGGACGAACGCGGCGCGTTCATCCTCTGGACTCGCGGGCGGCTTGGGCGGCGCGGCGGGGGCCTGCGCGAGGGCGGGACCGGACAGCGAGAACAGCGCGAGCGCGGCCACGAGGCCGCGGGGGTGGAAGGCCATGCTCCCCTCCTCTTTGCGGAAAAATGCGGGGGAAATTCGGAAGGAAATGCATCTTGGGCGATGCCGCCCGGGCACGGAAGCTGGATCGCCCGCCGCATCGCGCCGCGCTCGGAGCGTGCAAGGCTTGCACACGCTCCTCGCATGCGCGGCACGGCAATCCTTGCATGCACGGCAAGGTTTGCGCGCTCCGCACAAAACAGAAATCCGTAGCCAACTTCACGCGCACGGTCCGTTCCATATGCAGCGGGGACGCGATGGTGCGCCCCACGGATTCGAAGGCCTGTGGAGATGGACACATGAAGGCGAGCGGCAGGACGTTGACGCGGTGGTGCCTGGCGATGGGGCTCCTGACGGCCCTGGGCGCGGAGGCGGATCCGCCGCCGGTTAACAGCGCGCAGGGAACGAAGCTGCACGGCTCGGGGCGCTTCGAGAACGTGAACATCCCGTTGAACTCCATCGAGGTCTCCGCGCCTCCCACCGGGCTGGTTTGCGAGCCACCCATGGCGGCGATGTCTGGCGGGCGGCTGGTCGGCGTCCAGATCTGTACGGGTGGCAATCCCCCGATGCCGGTGCGGGTCCTGGAGGGGGTGGGCCTCGTGGGCACGTCCTTCCGCGCGCCCTTCGAGGGGCGCTCGGTGAAGCTCACCATCGATCAGGTCCGCTGCCACGTCGGCATCACGGCGCCCACCTTCCCGTGCACGGACCAGAACGTGGCTGACGGCAAGGCGTTCTGGGAGTACCGCGTGACGGCGTCCACGGAGGACGCGGCGCCCCAGGCGCTGTGCCCCACGGGCAGCGGATTCGCGCTCGCGGTGCCGCATGCGTGGTCCACGGGCGGCGAGCTGATCCCCAACTACGAGTACTTCACCTTCGCCTGCGCGCCGAAGGACGAGGGCACGAGCCAGCCGTTCTTCGTGGGCGGCGGCGTCATCGCCAAGTGCATCGACTGGGGCTATCCGCCCTGGAACGCGACGTCCTCGCAGGGCGTCGCGCGGGAGTACCACCAGCTGTGCACGCGCATGGCCACGGCGGACTACTGCGGCGAGGGCCGGAGCAACACGCTGGACGGGACGCCGCTGAAGTTCATGGGCCCGCACGACGCGATCCAACTGGACGGAGGAAAACTGCCGGTCGCCCTGGAGGGATACTCCCTGGAGGCCGTGTGGAAGGTGGATGACTGCGGTGGTGTGCGGCCGCTGTGCCTGAGCAAGAAGCGCTGGGACACGCTGCCCCTGGAGGCCACGTGCGTGAACCGCAAGCTCCTCCTGGCTCCGCGTGCGACGCGGCCCTGCGAATCGATGAACCTGTCGGCCTATGCCAGCTCGACGCTGCTCGTGTCCTATTCGCTCTTCATCGACCGGTCGCTGGTGATGTTCAAGGACGTCGCCAACAACAGCTACGTGACGACCACCGCGGTGACGGTGGATGAGTCGACCATCGAAGGCGGCAGCAGCGTGACCGGCGTCCACCTGGACCTGGATGCGGACGGAGCGGCGGACGTGACGCCGTTCACGCCGCAGCGCAAGGAGGGGCCCATCCTCTCCTCGAAGCTGCCGGCCGACATCCGCGCGCGCATGGGCAGCCTCATCAAGCCGCTGTACCGGTGCGCGAACAGCACCGGGCGCTACCTGCTCACGGACGATCACCAGTGCGAACGCCTGGCGGGCTTCGCCCTCCAGCCCCTCAACGGGGACCAGGGCATCGAAGGCTTCGTGTACAGCTCCGTGGACGTCACCAGCGCGGGCCAGCGCCGGCCGCTGAAGCTGTGGCGGTCCCTGGTGGCGCCGGGCGTCTACGCCACGTCCACGCAGGCCCAGCCCGGGTTCTTCCTCGTTCGGGAGCTGGGCTACCTGCCGGCGGTGGGACAGCTGCCGGCGCGCGATCTCTGAGCGGTTCGGGATGCAAGACCTGCACGGGAGGCGGCGCGGACTCGTGCAGGGGTTGCATGTCCGGCAGGAGTTGCATGGGGGAAACCACGGCCGTGCGTCGGGCGGAGCGTTGGCATCCGGCTCGCATTGATGCGCGGGTGACCTCCGCCCGCGCGCGGAAGAAAAAGGAGCCGTGGACGTGGGGACGATGACGGGCTGGAAGCGGTGGCTGGCGGGGGTGCTGTGCCTGGGGAGCGCGGTCGCGGGAGCGGAACCTCCCCCGACGAACAGCGCGCAGGGCACGCAGCTGCACGGCTCCGGGCGCTTCGAGTTCATCAACGTGCCGTTGCGGTCGGTGGAGGTGCCCGACGCCCCCGGTGAGCCCGACTGCGGGAGGCCGGTGGCAACGATCGCGGAGGGCCGGCTGAGGGTGACCCAGAACTGCGCAGTGGCGGGGACGCCCATGCCGGTGAAGCGGATCCTGGAGGGCCCCTCGCTGGCACAGACCGTGTTCCGCGCGCCATTCGAGGGCCGCACGGTGAAGCTCGTCATCGAGTCGGTCCGCTGTCACGAGGACATCACGCCGCCGACCTCCGCGTGCGACTCCGCCAACGTGAACGCCGGCAAGGCGCGCTGGGAGTACCGGGTCCAGGCCTTCACGGATGACAAGAACGCGACACCGCTGTGTCCCACCGGCAGCGGCTACGCGCTCTCCGTGCCGCACGCGTGGTCCACGTCCGGGGACCTGCGGGAGAACCCGAACTTCTTCACCTTCGCCTGCGCGCCGAAGAACGAGGGCAGCTCCAGCAAGCCGTTCTTCGTGGGCGGCGGCGTCATCGCCAAGTGCATCGACTGGGGCTATCCGCCCTGGGCCACGGAGTACCCGGAGACCGTCGCGCGCGAGTACCACCAGCTGTGCACGCGCATGGCGGTGGCGGACTACTGCGGCGAGGGCCGGAGCAACACGCTGGACGGGACACCGCTGGCGTTCATGGGGCCGGAGAACGCGGCCGTCCTCAGCCAGAGCGGCCACCTGCCTGCGACGCTCGTTCCGGACGGCTACGCGCTGGAGGCGGTGTGGACGATGGACTCCTGTGGCCTGGCGCGGCCGCTGTGCCTGGGCAAGAAGCGCTGGGACACGCTGTCCGCGGACGCCACCTGCGTGGACCAGGCGCTCAAGATTCCGGTGCCGAAGCTCACCTGTGAGCAGGTGGACTTCCACGGGACGGCGCAGCGGATGCTGGTGTCCTATTCGCTCTTCATCGACCGCGCGCTGGTGCTGTTCAAGAAGGGCACCACCGACTACGTGACGACGACCGCCGTCGAGGGCATCCCAGGCGAATCCGCGGGAGGCGCGCTGCCGGGGGCCTTCATCCTGGCGATGGAGGGACTGGGGAGCGCGGCGCCCACCGACTACTCCCCGGTGCGGGTCGAAGGGCCCATCCTGTCCCCGACGCTGCCCGATGACGTGATGGCGCGGATGAAGCCGTTCATCAAGCCGCTGTACCGCTGCGGAACGTCCACCGGGCGCATGCTGCTCACGGACCGGCCGGACTGCGAGCTGGCGGCGGGCTATTCGCGCAGACCGCTCGCGGGGGATGGGGCCGTCGAGGGCTACATCTACAGCTCCGTCGACCCGGTCCGCGAGGGACAGCGGCGGCCGCTGAAGCTGTGGCGGCACCCGACGCTTGGTGTCTACGCCACGGCGACCCTGAACCCGGGCGCCTTCACGTTCGTGCGCGACCTGGGCTTCCTGCCCGCGGTGGGGCAGCTGCCGGGGCGGGACCTCTGAGTCATGGGGTCAGGGCATGGACGCGCACACGCGCATCCCGATGAAGGGGAAGCGGGTGCGGGGTTCGCCGTCGCCGTGGTTGAGGGCGCGGGCGGTGAGCGCGTCCTGGTAGAACGAACCGCCGCCGTACGCTGGCGTGCTGTTCGTGTCCGTCACCAGCCATTCCCACACGTTGCCGGACAGGTCCGCCACACCGAAGGGGCTGTCCGACGCGGGATGCGAACCCACCGCGTCCGGCCCGAAGGCGCGCGGCTTGCGGCCGTAGGTGGCGTCGAAGTTGGCGTCATCCGGCGCGAGCACCGGGCCGTGCGGGTAGTCGCGTCCATCCGCGCCCCGGGCCGCGCGCTCCCATTCGCGTTCGGAGCACAGGCGTGCGTGGGGCAGCCGGCCGGTGGCATCCAGCCACGCGGTGTACGCGCGGGCGTCCTCCCAGGAGATGCCGGACACGGGGAAGCGGCGCCAGTCCTGTTCGGCGCGCAGGGTGCGGTCCTGGTAGCTCAGGGGCTCCCCTTCCCTCGCCTGGTACGTGACGCCTTCGTGCTCCAGGTGGAAGGTCCAGGTGCTGTCGTTGGCCGGGCGCAGCTCGATGGTGCCGAAGTAGTTGGTGCCCCGGGGCCTGCGCGCGGCGCGCTCGGAGGCGGGCAGTTCGCGCAGCCAGGCGAGCCAGTCCGCGTAGGTGACTTCGTGACGCGCGATGAGGAAGGCGCCGGTGGTGAGCCGGTGAATCGGGCGCGTGCGGATGACGGTGCGGCGGATGGTCTCGTCGTCGCCGCTGCCGTAGAGGAAGCGGCCGGGGGGCACGTAGACGTAGCCTTCCGGGACGTGTTCGGGGATGGGGACCTTCGCCTGGAAGGTCTCTCCGCGCGTGAGCATGACCGGGTAGTGGACGGGCGGCCGGTCCGGGAGCGTGAAGGTCAGCCGGTGCGATCCGGCCTCCAGCGTGAGGCCGGAGGTCATGGGCGTCTTGTCGAAGGCCCTGGGCTCGGACCAGCGCGGCGGGCCGCCGGGCTGGGGCTCGAAGGATTCAACCTGGATGACGGCGCCAGGGGGTTCGCTGTCCAGCTCCATCCGGACGGGGGCGGTCAGCTTCCGGCTCGTGCGGGCGCTCGGGTCCAGTTCGTTCAGGCGTTGGGTCAGCGTGGTCAGGACGCCGGCTTCGCGGTCGCGCTCCGCGAAGAGGATCCGCTGGAGGAGGACCTCCGCGACGCGTTGATCCAGGGCGAGGTTCGAGCCCCGGCCCACGCGTGTCTGCGCGGCTTCGAGGACGGTGCTGGCGTCCTCGTAGCGGCGGGCCTGCTTCGCGCCCAGCTCCAGGGCCTGGGCCCAGGAGGCCTCCGCGTCGGAGGAGCGGTCGGTGTCGAACGCGGTGAAGGCCTCCGTGCGGAGGACTTCGATGCGGGCGTCCAGGGCGCGGCCTTCGTCGAGGATGGAGGAGGCGGAGGCCATGGCCTTCTCCGCGTCGATGCGCCGGGAACGTTCGCCCCACCAGTCGCCGCCAGCGAGGATGGCCACCGCGAGCCCCGGGAGCGCGAGCACGCGGGTGATGCGCAACCACCGTGGACGCGGGGGCGCGATGGCCGGGGTGACGCCGCGCGAGGTGATGGACTCCAGGGCTTCGCGCAGGGCGTCCGCGGATTCGAAGCGCGCGAACGGATCATGCGCGAGGCAGCGGGCGAGGATGGCGGCGAACGTCGCATCGGCGCCGGGGACCACGACGTCCAGGGGCTCGAAGCTCCGGGGGAGTCGCGGGGCCTCCGCGAGCGGTCCGGGCGTGGGGCCGCCGCACAGCTCGTAGAGGAGCACGCCCAGCGAGAAGAGATCGCTGCGGACGGTGGCCGGTTCTCCTCGCCAGACCTCCGGAGCCATGTAGAGCGGTGTCCCGATGCGGCCCGTGGACAGCAGATCCGCGGGACCGAGGAGGCGCTCCGGCGGGAGTGGCGTCGACGTCGCGGTCCGCGGTGCGATGCCAGGATCCGAGGCAGCCGTCCCTGGACGGCCCGTGGCGGCCCCCTGCCTCGGCACATCGACGGTCGAGGTCCGTCGCGAATCCTCCACGCCGGGCAGATCCACCGTCGCCGCACCCTCCACGAGCAGGGCACCTGCTCCTTCCGGTGGGCGCACGGGCCCGACGGGCGCCATCGCCACGTCGAGCAGCTTCGCCACGCCGAAGTCGAGCAGCTTCACCTGACCGTCCTCGGTCAGCAGCGCGTTCGCGGGCTTGAGGTCCCGGTGCAGCACCCCCTGCCGATGCGCCGCCGCGAGCCCCTTCGCCAGCCCGATGCCAATCTCCAGCACCCGCGTCCAGGGCACCGGCCGGGCCAGCCGGTCCAGGCTGTCCCCTCTCAAGAACTCCGAGACGAGATAGGGCCGGTCCTTCACCGCTCCCACGCGGTGGATGCCCACCACGTTCGGATGCTGCACCCTCGCGATGGCCCGCGCCTCCGTGCGGAAGCGCTCGCGCTGCACTTCATCCGGCGCGACGCCCGCGATGAACTTCACCGCCACCAGCCGGTCCAGCACCGTGTCGTGCGCGAGGTACACCTCCCCCATCGCGCCCCGCCCCAGCGGCTGCAACAGGCGGTACTCCCCGAACGTCGCGGGCGGCTGCCAGGCTGGAAGCGGCTCGCTCCTCATTCACCCGCCGCGCCCCGGCCTCGTGAGGGTGCGATGCGGTGCTGCTTCAGCTTGAACGCGAACGTGCGCAGCGGCATCCCGATGAGCTGCGCCGCACGCGTCTGCACCCCACCCGTCGCCTCCAACGCCTCCACCATCCGCTGCCGCTCCAGCGTCCGCAGCTCCTCCGCCAGGTTCTGGAACACCCTCGGCGCCTCCGTGCCGCCCTCCTCCGCGCGCACCGCCTCCGGCTCGGGAGGAGGCAGCGCCCGCAGGGACTCCGGCAGGTGCGATGGCTCCACCACGGGCCCCGGAGACGTGGCCACCGCGTACTCCACCGTGTTCTTCAACTCGCGCACGTTGCCCGGCCACGCGTGCGCGCCCAGCACCTCCATGGTCGCGGCGGACAGGTGCAGCGGCGGACGCCCTGCCCTCGCGCAGGCGTCCTCCAGGAACGCCCGCGCCAGCAACGGCAGCTCGCGGGGCCTGTCTCGCAACGGCGGCAACATCACCACCGCCGCGGACAGACGGAAGAACAGGTCCTGCCGGAAGCGCCCCGCCTTCACCTCGTCCGCCAGCACGCGGTGCGTGGCCGCCACCACGCGCAGGTCCACGGGCCGCTCGCGCGAATCACCCAGCCGGGTGATCACCTGCTGATCCAACGCGCGCAGCAGCTTGGCCTGGATGGGCAGCGACAGCTCCGCCACCTCGTCCAGGAACAACGTCCCGCCACTGGCCCGCTCCAGCAGGCCCGCGCGCGCCCGGTCCGCGCCGGAGAACGCGCCCCGCTCGTGGCCGAACAGCTCCCCTTCCACCAGGCTCTCCGGCAGCGCCGCGCAGTTGAGCGCCACGAAGGGCTGCGCCGAACGCGGCGACCAGTGATGCACCGCCCACGCCGCGTTCTCCTTCCCCGCCCCCGTCTCGCCGTGGATGAGCACCGGCAGGGGGCTCGCCGCCAGCCGGCGCAGCAATTCGAACAGGCGCATCAGCGCCGCGTCCGCCACCACCACTGAACGCTCCCCCAGCGCCAGCCGGTACATCGAAGGTCCGCTGACCCGTGTCTCTCCTGGTGCCGCCGCCAGGGCCGCGGCCTTCGCCGAGCCGAGCAGCGCGTCCCCCTGCATCC